>CADCQK010000034.1 GCA_902803575.1 Oscillospiraceae bacterium | reverse complement strand
GAAGATCGGGATATCCGCCGAGTGCACCAGCGCCTCGGTGATGATCTGCTGGGGCGTATAGGGATAGACCGCCAGCACCGCGTCCGCATCCACGTTGCGGATGGTGGCGATGTCGGTGGTGAATACCAACGAGCGGATCCTTCTTCCGAAGATCACGATGCCGCTGCATTTTTGGATCTGGGTCGGCACACGAAGCGCGAAGCTGCGCAGCTTGCCGTTGATCTGCGGCGGCTGGACCTCCCGCTCCTCGGCTTCGAGAATGTTGAGCGCGGCCTCATGGGTCTCCTGGATCTTCCTGCGGCGCTCCTTGATGCGATCTCTGAGCAGGGACCGTTCCTCTTTTCGTTCCATCGTGTGCCTCCTTCGTTTTTTGCAGATATTACCACAGAATGTTTAAAAGACTATGAACTGCCGGAAAACTTTTGGAATCAAAATCCTGAGACTGTCACAGCTTGCAAAAGCGGTCAGCAGCGACTATAATGACAGCAGAGAAAAAGTACGGAGGGATTCTCATGCAAGCATATGAACGACTGATCACCTACGCGAAGGTCTCCACCGGCAGCGTGGAGGACGCTTCCACCACCCCCAGCACCCGGCGGCAGTTCGATCTGGCGAATCTGCTCGCAGACGAGCTGAAGCAGCTGGGCGCCCGGGACGTGTTCGTGGACGAGCACTGCTACGTTTACGCGAAGCTCCCTGCCACCAAAGGGCTGGAGAACAAGACCCCGGTGGGCTTTCTGGCCCATGTGGACACGATCCCGGATTTCAGCGGGGAGAACGTGCAGCCCCGGGTGATCGAAAACTACGACGGCGGCGACATCGTCCTGGGCGACAGCGGCCGCGTTCTGCGCCCGGCAGATTTCCAGCATCTTAAAGAGATGGTGGGCAAGACCCTGGTGGTCACTGACGGCACCACGGTTCTGGGCGCCGATGACAAAGCAGGCGTTGCGGAGATCATGACCATGGCCGAGCGGCTGCTTGCCTCCGACATGCCCCACGGCACGGTGTGCATCGGCTTCTGCCCCGACGAGGAGATCGGCCACGGCGCGGAGCTGATGGATCTGGATCGTCTCGGCGCCGAGCTGGCCTATACGCTGGACGGCGGCGGTCTCGGTGAGATCGAATACGAAAACTTCAACGCCGCCGGGGCGGAGGTAGTGTTCCACGGCTTCAACGTGCACCCCGGCTCCTCGAAAGACACCATGATCAACGCCTCTCTGGTGGCCATGGAGTTCAATTCCATGCTGCCCAGCGGCGACACCCCCAGAGACACCGAGGGCTACGAGGGCTTCTTCCACCTGACGGACATGGAGGGCGACGTGGAGACCGCAAAGACTCGCTACATCATCCGCGACCACGACGCCGGGAAGTTCGCCGCCCGCTGCAGCACCATGGAGCACATCGCGAAGCTCCTGAATGCCAAGTACGGAGCGGGCACCGTGGAGCTCACCATCAAAGAGCAGTACCGGAACATGATCGAGCAGATCCGCCAGCGCTTCGAGGTGGTGGAGAAGGCGACGAAAGCCGCGGAGCGCTGCGGTCTCGAGGCGAAGCCCGTTCCCATCCGCGGCGGCACCGACGGGGCTGCGCTGTCCTTCCGAGGGTTGCCCTGCCCGAATCTTCCCACCGCCAGCTACGGCCACCACGGCCCCTATGAGCACGCCGTGGCCGAGGACATGGAGCGCATGGTGGACTGGTGCCTCGCCATCGTGGAGGAATTTGCGAAGTAAGCAAAAAGCTTGATTCCGCAGGGAGGAAGCGGTATGGATGTCCGGGATCCCAAAATCCTGCTCAAAGCATCGAAGATCCTGCGAAAGCTCTATGGCAGAAAAGCGCAGTTTCGGGAAGGCCAGTATGAGGCCATTGAGGCGACGCTGCTGCATCATCGTACGCTGGTGGTACAGCGTACCGGCTGGGGCAAGAGCCTGGTCTATTTCATCTGCACCAGGATCCTCAGGGATCAGGGCGAAGGCGTCACCCTGGTGGTGAGCCCGCTGCTGGTTTTGATGGAAAACCAGATGCAGGCCGCAAAGAAGCTGGGCCTCCGCTGCGAATCCATGAACAGCCAGACCAGAGACCGTCGGGAGGAGATCCTCCGCAGCATTCTGGAAGACCGGGTGGATCTGGTGTTCATCACCCCGGAGACCCTGTTTTCGGAGGACGTGCAGTCCTGCCTGCAGCATCTGCGGATTGGGCTGTTCGTCATCGACGAGTGCCATTGCATCTCCGACTGGGGCCACGACTTCCGACTGGAGTACAGCCGGCTGAGAGAGGTGCTCGCAACGCTCCCCGCCGGCGTTCCGGTGCTGGCCACCACAGCCACTGCCAACGACCGGGTGATCGCGGATCTGAAGCGGCAGCTGGGGGAGCAGGTCTATATCTCCCGAGGGCCGCTGACCAGAGAAAGCCTTTCCATCCAGGTGCTCCATATGCCCTCCAAAGCAGAGCGGTACGCCTGGATCCTGGAGAATCTCCCAAAGCTCCCCGGCAGCGGGATCATCTACTGCCTGACCCGGAGAGACTGCGACTATCTGGCGGACTTTCTGCAAAAAAACGGCGTCTCCGCCATGGCGTACTATTCCAGAGACGGGGAGGACGAGGAACAAAACCATACAGCGGAGCGGGCATTTCAAAAGAACAAAATCAAGGCCATCGTTGCCACCGTCAAGCTGGGCATGGGCTACGACAAGGGCGACATCGCCTTCGTGATCCACTTCCAGATGCCCGCCAACATCGTCTCCTACTACCAGCAGATCGGCCGCGCCGGCAGAAGCATCGACAACGCCTATGTGTTTCTCATGAGCGGCGAAGAGGACGTGGAGATCCTTCGGTATTTCATCGAGACTGCCTTCCCGAAGCGGGAGGAGACCCTCGACATCATCGACAGTATCCGCATGCATGAGGGGATGAGCCTAGCCGAACTCGCGGCTGCGCTGAACATCCGCCGGAGCCGGATCGAAAAGGCCCTGCTGTTCCTGCAAAAGGACGGCTGCATTTATAAAAAAGACGCTACCTATTATCTTTCCCCGAAGCCCTTTCAATATAACGAGGATCACTACCGCGCCGTCACCGAGTCCCGCTACTGGGAGATGGCGCAGATGGGCGGCCTGATTGCCACGCGGGGGTGCTACAGCCAGTACATCGTCAATGCGCTGGATGATTCCACTGCCGAACCCTGCGGCCGCTGTGCCAATTGTCTGGGACATCCGCTGCTGCCGGAACAGGTGGGTGCGGAGGCGCTGGAAAAGGCTTCTGCATACATCAATGACAGCGTCCTGACCATAGAGCCCAGAAGGCACTGGGCGGTTTCGGAGGTCACCGGGGGCGGCGCGCTGCCCTTTGTGAATCAGGAGGGGATCTGCCTCTCCCGCTACGGTGACCCGGGCTACGGCCAGCTGGTCAGTCGGGACAAGTATTCTGCGAAAAGACGGTTCTGCGACGAACTGGTGGGCAGGAGCGCCCAGATCCTGCTGCCTCTGATCAAAGAGAACCAGATCCAGGCCATCACCTGCGTGCCGTCGCTGCGGAGCGATCTGGTGCGGGACTTTGCCGAACGGCTGGCGGTGCGCTGCCGCCTCCCCTTCGCGGAGCTGCTGGAAAAATCCGGCGCGGCGCAGCAAAAGCACATGGAAAACAGCGCCCACCAGTGTGCCAATGCCTTCCGCTCCTTTTCGATTCGAAAGGGCGTGAAGGTGCCGAAGCGGGTGCTGCTGGTGGATGATGTGGTGGACTCCCGCTGGACACTGACGATCTGCGGGATCCGCCTGATGGAAAACGGCTGTGAGGCGGTCTGGCCCTTTGCGCTGGCGGACAGCAGCCGGAAGGCGGGAACGTAAGATGAACGACAACACATTCGTGATCGCTGCTCTGTGCAGCCATATGGGATCCGAGGAACCGGAAAAGCCGCTGGAGCCGAAGGTCTGGCGCGCGCTGGAGGCGGTGCTGCTGGAGCAGGATCTCCAGCCTGCGGATCTGCTGCATTTCAGAAAACCGGAGCTGATGGAGCGGCTGAATGCTGACGAAGCGCAGGCGGAACGGCTGCTGCGATTGCTGGATCGGGCCGCAGGCCTCAGCTTCACGCTCAGTCGATATGAGACCATGGGCATCCGTCTCTTGACCGGGTGGGACGCGCAATATCCCGCCAGATTGAAGCAAAAGCTGGGCAGCAGCTGCCCGCCGCTGTTCTATGCCGCGGGATCGATCGAGCTGCTGGAGAAACAGGCCGTCGGCTATGTGGGCTCCCGCAGCATCGGCGAGACGGATGAGGCCTTTACGAAGCAGACGGTGCAAAAGACCGTCGGATTTGGCTACGGCGTGGTCTCCGGCGGCGCAAAAGGCATCGATACCGTCGCGGAAACGGCGGCGCTGGAGGCCGGCGGCACGGCGGTGGCCTTTCTCGCGGACTCCATGCTGCGAAAGCTGAAACATGCAAAAACCATCCAGGCGGTGCAGGAGGGGAGACTTCTGCTGCTGTCCTCGGTGAACCCGGAGGCAGGCTTCAGCGCCGGGATCGCCATGATGCGCAACCGCTATATCTACGCCCAGTCTGATGCCACGGTGGTGGTCAAGTCTGACTACAACAAGGGCGGCACCTGGGCCGGGGCCGTTGACAATCTGAAGCACCACTGGGCCGCGACCCTCTGTCGGGATCACAAGGCCTACCCCGGCAACAAAGCCCTGCTGGAGCAGGGGGCCATCCCGATCGATTCGAACTGGGACGGCGACGTGACCAGACTTTTAGATGAAAAACAAGCGGAACACGGCGAACAGCTCAGTCTGTTTGATTGAATCATCCCACAATAAATAGACAGGGGAGAGAACATTGAATTTCAAAGAGTTATGGAAGCATTACGGGGTCGTGGTGATCCTGGCGGCCTATGCGCTGGCGGCGGTGTTTTTGATGCCGAGGTGCACGAAACTGACCGCTTTGGAAAATGCGGCCATGGAGGCGCCGGCGCAGACGACCGCGGAGCTGAAAACCACCCCCACGCCGAAGCCCACCGCCACCCCGAAACCCAAGGAGCCGGAGCTCATCACCGGCACCCTGGCCTATGCCGGGGATCTGGTCTGCCACATGGGCATCAACGAGCAGGCCTGGAACGGCACGGATTACGACTACGTCCCCATCATGGAGGGCGCCGCGCCCTACATCCAGGAGGCGGATCTGGCCTTCTGTACCCTGGAGACCACCTTCCCCGATGACGGGGACATCTCCGGGTATCCCTGCTTCCATTCCCCCAGAGCCCTGGCCCAGAGCCTGAAGGACGTGGGCTTTGACCTGATCGAGATGGCCAGCAACCACTGCCTGGACGCCCACAAGGAGGGGCTGGACTCCACCCTGGACGTGCTGGATTCCGTGGGGCTCCACCACGTGGGCACCTACCGGAGCCAGGAGGAGCGGGACCAGAACAGCGGCGTCATCGTGGAGGATGTGAACGGCATCTCCGTCGCCTTCATCGACTACACCTACGGCACCAACGGCTTCCCGGTGTCGGACTATCCCTACGCCACCAACATCTTCTTCGATGATTACATGGAGATCGACTGTGCCGACATCGACGAGCTGAATCTCACCAAGATCGACGCGGACATCGAGGCGGCCAAGGCGCTGAACCCCGACGTCATCGCGGTCTGCATGCACTGGGGTCTGGAGTACCACACCGAGGCGGTGGATTACCAGCACACCGTGGCCGACCACCTGTTCCAGCAGGGCGTGGATTTGATCCTCGGCGGGCACCCCCACGTGCCGGAGCCCATGGAGGTGCGCACCGTCACCGACAAGGACGGCAACGAGAAGACCGGCTACCTCTGCTACTGCATGGGAAACTTCCTCTCCTGCATGAACGACCGCTACACGAACCTCACCGGCGTCACCACCATCCAGCTGGAGAAGGACGTGGCCAACGGCAAGACCTATCTGAAGAACGTCAGCTACGCGCCGCTGATGATGGTGGACACCGCCGACCACGGCCTCTACAACGGCTGGCGCTACAAGCTGGTGGATCTCCACAAGACCATCGACAGCTACTGGAGCGGTGACAGCCTCGGCTACATCAACGAGCAGCTCTACAACGACATGCTGGTGGCGCTGGACGACCTCCACAGCATTTTCGGCATCCAGTTTGACCGTTTCGATCCCAATTATACCCCAAACGAAAAGGGAGAAATGCCGGTTCCTGCCAAGGCTGCGGCAACCGAGACAACCGATCAAGGCTGAATAAATCCAATCAAAAAACACACGCACCGCGGTGCGTGTGTTTTTTGTATGTGGTTGAATCGGGATCATCCCTGATGGAGCTGGCCGAGGACCTTCTCCTTCTGGGCCTGGAGCTCCGCGATCTTCTGCTTTCCGAGGGGATAGACGAACAGCAGCACGATGAACATCAGCAGATACAGCACCGCCGGGATCAGCACGGAGTCGTTGTACATGCTCTTGAGCACGCTGTCCGTGAGATTCTCTGCCGCCACGGTGGCGCCGTCGTAGCCGATGCGGATCAGGGCGGCGTTGGTGAGAATGGCGGCGACGGTCTGGCCCAGCTTCCGCATGAAGGTGAAGATGGCGTAGCTGGTGGCCTCATCGTGGAGCCCGAACTTCACGGCGTTGTAATCGATGGCGTCGGTGGCGATGGCCCACAGCAGCAGGAAGATAAAGGCCCCGCCGATGCCGGAGAGGAACAATGCGCCGAGGAAGATCCAGACGCTCTTGGTGCCGAGGAAGTAGAGGGCAAAGTTGCACACTGCGGAGAACAGCACGCCGTAGGCGCAGAGCTCCCGCCTGCCGATCTTCGCGCCCAGCTTGCCGGCGAAGAACATCACCACTGCCACCGGCAGATAGATGCAGACCTGGGGCAGCAGGCTCAGGCCGGGGGCGTTGAAGTAGTAGTGGAACAGGTAGTTGTAGTAGCTCTGGCTGAACATCTGGGCCGCCAGATACAGCATGCCGACGATGCAGACCGCCACGAAGGGACGGCTTTTTACCAGCACCTTGAATACCTTCCAGGTCTGGCCCTTCTGCTTGGGGGCGGGCTTGGTCTTCACGCGCTCGGTGGTCCACTTGTAGGCCAGGGAGAAGGCCAGCACGCAGAGCACCGCGATCACAATGACGCCGGTGATGATCTTGTTATAGCTCATGACGCGGGTGCCGTCGGCCAGCTTCACATAGCACATGGAGATCAGCACCATGGCGGGCAGGGCGCCGATGACCGAGCCCACAGAGCGGAACACGGACAGGCTGGAGCGCTCCCGCTCATCGGAGGTGATGACCTGGGCCAGAGAGCCGTAGGGGATGTTGATGCCGG
>CADCQK010000033.1 GCA_902803575.1 Oscillospiraceae bacterium | reverse complement strand
GCGTGGCTCTTCTGGCCGTCCACGTAGTAGTACAGGCCGTCGTCCTCCCAAACCAGACCATTTTCGATGATCATTTTGCCGTCCTCACCGAACTCGTAGGTTCCGGCGGGCTTCAGACCGTTGGTTCTGTCAGCAGTGATCGCCTTGGTGCCGGTCACGGCAGCGCCGTCCTTGCCGATGTAGTAGTAGTCGTTATCGACCTTGATCAGACCGGCGTGCTCGCAGATGCCCTCTCCGGCGACATAGTACAGCCGACCGTTCGCCGCGAGGACGAGCCCGGTCTCCTGGACCACACCGTTCAGAACGCCGTCGGGTCCGAAATCATACAGCGTGATCGGACCATTGGACATGCGGCCGGCGCAGATGCCCTCATACCGGTAACCGCTCTGATCGAAGCCATAGGTCTTGCCGTCGATCTCCGCGAGCTTGAGCGTCGTGCCGGCCTTGCCGTCGGCTCTGTAGTAGCTGGGGCCGTAATAGTAGCGCATCCCCTTCTCCATCTGCACCCAGACGCCGTTGACCTTGCCGTTCTCTTCAAAGAAGTAATTCGCCACCTTGAAGCACAGGCGCTCGCCCGTCATGGCGTGTCCGTTGTCGGGACGGAAGTAATAGTATTCGCCGTTGATCTCCTGCCAGCCGTGGGCGGGGGTGCCGTTGATCGGGTAGTACCAGATGCCGCCGTCCTGGGCGAGGCCGGTGTATTTCCCCTGCAGAACACCTGCATCGTCAAAGCTGTAGAAGTAGCTCTCACCGTCATTCTCATAGCTGGGCAGCTTGTGCACACCAGTGATGGCGGCGCCGTCGACGTAGTACTTCCAGGCGCCCGCGTCACGCACCCAGCCGTCATGGAAGGTGCGGTTCAGACGATACTGATCGGTGAATTCGATGGGCTGGTCCGAATCGCTGGAGAAGTGTGCGCCGTAGTCCAGCGGGTTGTTCTTGCTGTTGTCATAGGGGAAGAGGCCGTAGTTGACCTGATACTCCTCCTGAGACGCCAGATCCTTCAGAACATGGAAGTGCGCGTAGATGTCATAGTTGAGCTCGCCGGTGACTTGCACCTCCAGCTGATCGGGCTCCACCGCATCCCAGGCCGCAGCATCGGTGGGCGTGAGCTTGATGCCGCTGACCACACACAGCGGGTTCGCGGTGGTGGGGTTGATCGGCTCGGTCTGCAGTTTGAAGTTCGCAACGATCTTGAGCGTATTGTTCTTGTAATCGATGCTGGTGAGATCGAAATACTCATTGACGATCTTGAGATTCGAGTAATCGAGCTCAAAGCCCTCGGGAATGTGAATGTTGACCGTGACGGTCGTCAGCGGGCTGATACGCTCCGCCAGCTGCAGCAGGAATGACCATGCGGTGCGGCCCTCCTGATCACCGCCGGGCAGCATGTGCAGCAGGCCCGTGAGCTTCTCCGGGATCGGCATCTTGGACATGTCGACCGCGAAGGTGTAGCTCGTGACCATCGGCTCACCGAAGTTCTGCTGATAATACATCTCGATCTCGCGCTGGTAGCGGGAATTGGAGACCTCGCGCTTCCAGTGGAGCAGACCGTCGCTGCCGGTCTCCTGGGAGAAATCGAAGTTTGCCTCGTCGGCACTGTAGAGATAAAGCTTGATGCTGGCAGCCGTGTCAAGGGCCTTGGTGACGGCTGTCTCTTCCGCGATCAGCTGCGCCTGAGCGCCCTGATAGCCGTCCGCAAGCGCCTTCTGATAGGCGGTCATGAACTCCGAGCTGACCGTGTTCTGGAACTCGTCCAGCTTGTTGGACAGCACCGCGCCGATCGTAAGCGTGCGGACATTGCCCTCCGGGTTTCCGGTGAAGGCAAAGCCGGACATGGTGCCCGCCTCCGGGTACTCAAACACGAGCTCGGTACGGGTCGTATTGACTTCGCCGCCCTCCACATTGCCGATGGACTGCAGCGAGACCTTCAGATAACCGAAGGTGACATCGTTCGGATTGATTTTCACGGGCTTCCCGTCATAGGCAGCCTCCAGCGGCATGGTCTCCGGCTCGCCGTAAACGGCGTTGATGCTCTCACGCGTGAAGCTCAGATCCGTGGGCTGGACCACATGCAGGGTCTTGGAGCCGAGGACTGCACCCTCTGCGGAGACGACCTGCACCTGCACATCCCCCAGCGCGGCTGCCGTGAGGACATTGCCGCTGAGTGTGGCGACGCTCTCATCGCTCACCTGCAGAGACGCATCCTCCGGCAGATCGATGGCTCCGCCGGTGGCCGTGACGCCGCGGGCCAGGATCTCCAGCTCGGAGCCGACCGTGAGATAGTCATACTCGGCAGAGACGACCGCGTGGTCGAACACATTGGAGGGCTTCGCCGTGGAGACGATGAGCAGAGACGAGCTAACCGAGCGCTCCTCACCGTCAGACGGGCGGTTGACGACCTGCGCGGTGTCCATGCCCTCAAGCTTCGCGACATAGGTCGTGGAGCCGCCGCCGTCCAGGTTCAGGGCGATGACGCAGCCGGCGTCCAGCATGATCTGGGCGATCTCCTCAGAGCTGCCGCCGCAGGACCAGGGCTCCTGGCGGCCGTCCAGCGCCATGAGCACGACCTTGCCGTCATAGGTGATGCCGACGCAGGTGCGCGGGGCGCGGTTGTTGTAATAATTCGTAGAGGAAGTGACGTGGATCTGGCCGTCCTGCACCAGCAGCGCACCGCCGCCAATGGCCTCCTGCACATTGTCGCGGTACTGGCTCCAGGTTTTGTTCTGGGCGATCACCGGCGTGCCGTCCTTCAGGATGGCGAAGAAATAGTTGCTGTTCTGCGGCGGCTCGCCCCAGATTCTGCCGTTCATCACAAGGGTGCCGCTCATGCGGCCGTTGGACATGTTGTAGAAGTCGGCGTTGGTGGCGACCACAGCGTTGTAGTTTTCGATGTAATTTGCCGGATCATCCGGATTGGAGTGCTTCGCCTGGGCATTGTTGAGCTGCTCCGAGACGCGCACCATCTGATACTCGTCGCTCTCGCCGTCGCCGTAGTTGGCGAAAATGGACACGTCGCTGCGCGCGACATCCGCCGTGGCGAGATAGTAGACCAGCTGCTTGTTGTCAGCGGTCATGGCCATCTTCATTTCATGGGTCACGCCGGGGGCGATGGTGGATCTCTCACTGGAGAACACGGAATAATACGCGTTTTCCAGCCGGGCGGAGGCCGTCAGATAGAGGTAATCCGCAAACGCGTAGCAGCAGGCCTTGCGGATATCGGGATTCACACCCTCATCAAGATATGTGCCCTCCAGGGTGTAGATGCCCTCGTTGCCGCTGTAGATCTCAAAAACGGAATTGCGGATATCCGTTCTGGACTTGACGCCGCCGAGACGGTTCTCCAGGAAGAAGGCGGCGCGGAAGCTGTCATTGAGCTGCGTCGTGAAGTAGCTGCGCATGATGGAGCTGATGGTCTTGCCGCTGCTCAGGCAGCTGAGAATGTAGAACGCATCGAGGTCTCCGTAAAGGTCCTTGATGCCGAAGGAATGGGCGCTTGGATTGTCATAGAGGAACAGATGCTCGTTGTCCGTGCGGATCTGCTCCGCCATCTCTTCCACGGTGCCGCTCACGCCGTAGTTCTGGCTGAGCTGCACGAGGTCGCAGATGTCGCCCGCCCAGCTGCCGAGATCGGCAGTGGCCTGGTTGCCGGTGTGATAGGCCATGTCCATGCAGCCGAACATGTGGGAGAATTCCACCTCATCGCCGTTCGGGAGCGTGAATTCTCCGAGGTTTTTGAGGCTGCTCGCATTCGTGCCGTTCAGGGCATCCTGCTCCGCCACATAGCTGGTGAAGGCGGTCTTTTCCTCACCGCAGAAGGTATTCCAGGTGCCGGAATTGTACTTCTCCACACCGGTGCGGACAAAGTTGATCACCAGCGCAGCCGGGTCCTCTCCCGCATGCTCGCGGGCATAGGCGTCAGCGTACTGCTCCAGCTCGACGAGCGCAGAGAGAAACGCGCTGTAATCCGTGACCTCGGATGCGGCCGTCTGCTCCTCGGCGGACTCCGCTTCAGAAGTCAGCTCTGCGTCATCAGGCGCCGTCTGCCCGGCTTCCGGTTCGTCTGCTTCACTGACCGCTTCCGCAGTCTGTTCCGCAGGGGGTTGCTCCAGATCCTGTTCTTCTGCCGCAAATGCAGGCATCGCCATCAGGCTGAAGACCATGCACAGCACCATCAGCAGAGAAAGGAATCTGACGAATGACGTTTTCTTCATGGAATCGCTTCTCCTTTCGTCCTGAATCCTATATCCACATTATTTCTTGTCACATTATGCCGTGATCTCGCCGTCGTGCTCCAGAAGCGACACCGTAGTGACCGCCTTGGATTCCATGAGCGCCTCGATCAGCTCCGTCGGGTGATTCGTCCGAACCTCGATGGCGAGGTTCAGGTTGTCCGCCGTGATGTTCCGGGCGCGGACCTTATGGGCGCGGGTGTTCTTCTTCACGATGGAGAGCACGCGCGGCTCGCAGTCGTAGCCGGGGCTGTTCACGATGAGCACCAGGCTCCCCCGCGTACCGGGCAAAAGCGAGAACACAAGGATCACGATCGTGATGGCGATGGACATGATCACGGCGATCATGGCAAAGCCCGCGCCGCAGATGATGCCCACGCTGATGGACCAGAACAGGAACACCAGATCCATCGGGTCCTTGATGGCCGTGCGGAATCGCACGATCGAAAGCGCGCCGACCATGCCGAGAGAGATGACAATGTTCGACTGGATCGTCAGGATGATGGCGGAGGTGATGACCGCCAGCGCCACCAGCGCCAGGCTGAAGTTCCGGCTCTGGATGGCGTTTCTGTTGACCATTCGATAGACCAGATAGATAAACAGGCCGATCGCCGTGGTAAACAGGATGCACACAAAGGTGGTCGGAATGTTCAGCTCCTCCGTGGCGTAGCCCTCCAGGAAGGCCTTTTGCAGAAGGTTAGAAAAGCTCAACGGAAATCCCCTCTTTTCTTACAAATGTACCGCACGGCACATATAATATTTCGAAAATGCTGTCCATTGCAGGTTTTCCAGCTGCAGCGTCTCCTTGATAAAGGGCGGCAGCAGCTCGTCCCACTTGATCTCCAGAACCGACTGTCCTATCGGAAAAACCGGTCTCGTCAGATAGTCGCCGGACAGAAATCGCTCCGTATCGTTGGAGGAGGAAAGCACCCGGTCGAAGGTGACGCGGACGTTTCCGCCGGGATAGACATAAGGCGCACGCTCATAGGTCACAATGGTTTTCGGCTGCAGCGCGCGCTGCATCACCTCGGTGAACAGGCGCTGCTTCAGCTGCGGCATTTCCGGCTCGACGGTCGGATATGCTCCAGAGAGAAACTGCTCGGCCTCTTCACGGGAAATGGGGCACAGCTCCTTATAAGTCATTCCATTTATTTTAGACTTTTTTTCCAGACGAATGGTTCCCGGATCATCGCCGTAATACCGAAGGCGGAATTTGCTTCTCGGCTCCGCGCCCAGCAGGTTGTCATTCAGGCAGGAGTCGAAGCAGTCGTCAAAATAGCAGCTTCGCACCACATAGGCGCCTGTTTCTCCGGTATGGATGTCCGGCTGTAGGATCCCGCCGACACGCACACGCAGGATCGCCTCCTGCCGCGCGTCGATGACGTATTTGTACTCATGGCGGTATTTCATGCGACACAGCCCTCTTGGATCATGCGCTTGCCATGAATGTCATAGTTGCTGATGACACCGTTGAGCTGCACCGCGGCATTGAGGATATAGAGATCGGCTTCCTCCGTGACCAGCGCATAGCGTCCGGCGACGACGGAGATCTCACCGCCGGAGATCATCAGGCAGCCCCTGCCGTCGGCTCCGCTGCGGGTGGTTTTGACGCCGTTCTTTTCACTCTCGATGAAGATCTGTCCACCGGAGATGTTCACGCCGTCGTTCCCGTGCAGGCCGGTGCGCTTGCACTGGATGCGGATCGTGCCGTCTGTGATCTTCAGCACGTCCTTCGTGCGAATGGCGTCCTTATAATAACCATAGACCTGAAGCTTACCGGGGCCGTTGATCGTCAGGTCGGCGGTGCTGTAGATGCAGGACTCCGTGTCTTCCATGCCGGAATACTTTCCGGAGTCGCTGATCGTGTTTTCGCTGCCGTCCACAAGGGTGATGATGACCTTGCCGGCGTCTTCGACCAGAACCGCAGGGCCGCTGCCGGAGTGAATGTTCACCCCGTCAAAGAACAGGTGCACCGTGCTGCCCTTGGCGTTGACCCGCAGCGTACCGTCCAGTTCTCCCGAGAGCAGATATGCGCCCGCGTCCTCGATCAGACACGCCCCGCCGGATTCCTCCAGACGGATCTGCGTGGGTCTGTCAGCCTGTGTGTTCTGATCTTCCCTTGTCAGCGCCAGATAGGAGAAGTCCTGGTCCATGGCCTCCTGCGTCTCCGGGATCGGGGCCGCAGTCTGATAGTCCGCGTGTGTGCCGATCTGCCAGCAGAGCACCAGCAGCACAGCCAGGACAACCAGCATCAAAAGCCGGATCGCCTTCGGAGACAGGTTTCCTCTGCCGAAGGAAGCACGTTTATTGGAAAATGACATGGACCGCGCTCCCTCCTTTCAGGATCTCCGCCTCGATCATCGGGTCTGTGATCCGATTGCCGTTGACCTCCCAGGCGACAAAGGTATGTCCTTCTGCCGGGACCGCCGTCAGTGTGACGGGGTAATCCGTGTAATACCGGCCGGACCAGGCGCCGCCGGAGAGATCCGGGGTGATGGTGTTGAGCTGCACCGTGCCGAATTCCGGTGTATCTGTCGTGATGGTAAGCGTCTCCTGCGTACCGGACAGGTCCAGCTCCTCCTCCATGTACCGGGTGATATAGCCCGCGCGGTCCCGGTAGAAATAATCGTCGTAGCTGATGTCCTTGCCCCAAGCCTCCAGGAGCTGCGTGACATGGTTCACTTCAAAAGTCGTGTTGACCAGATCCATAAAGGTCAGGACAAACTGCTGCCGGAAGATGGGGTTGGCCTTGAGGGCTTCCCATATCGTACCGCCCGAAAGCAGCGGCGGATACTTCTCAAGATCTTCGTGCGCGCTTTGTGTAAAGGTATTGATCTCAGCGCTGCGATAACCATAAAGCTCGACTGCATAGTCTCTCTTTAGATCCATATCGTTCAGCGCCCATCTCCAGCGGCGATCGCCGTAATCGGAGAACTCATCGGTTTTGGTTCTCCAAACGCAGGTGTTCATCCGATCATTGGAGTCGCAGTTTGCCAAATAGGCGTTCACACAGGCAAAGTCAATATAGCTCTGCACATCGACCATACGGCTGAGCGCCGCATACTCGTCCGGTTGGGACAAATCGTGCTTTTGGAAAGCATCCAGCAGCGAGTTGTAGACTTCCTTCTCCTCTGCGGAATTGTTACTCCAGTCGCCGATCGCGATGTATTCCACATCATCCTTCGCAACATCATACGTCTCGGAGAAAAAAGTTTTGGAATACTTCTCCTGAAGATAGGTGTCATACCAGAATTCACCATTCAGGAAAACAGAAACCGGTTCGGAACCGACGGCTGCGAAATCGCGGTCTTTGGCGATTTCATTGCAAAATGCATTATCAAATCCGGAACGCAGGCAAAAGGAATGCGTCTGCTTCTGATCGAACAGCGGAGCATCAAACAGTCGATTCCCCGAATAGCCGGAGCGGGAAAAAACCGCGAATCGTTTCAGCGCAGCAAATCGTGAGGTGTTGCCCTGAATGCGCAAGCCTGCAAGCTGGTTCAAAACAGGATCGCCATTTTCGTACAATTCGACATTGGTATTGCGCTCCCATGCCTGACCATGCTTCAGGAAATTGGCCTCCGGCTCCGAAACACGGTAGTTTTTCCCGGCGGCGTCTGCCTCACGCTTTGCGGCGTACCACGCTTCGTAATCCGCTCCGGTGACATAGATGCCATCGTCGCCAAACAGATCCTCCGGATCGGAAACGAGAGACATCACCGTCTTATCCCTGTAGTCCGGCAGTCCGACAAAATAAGATTCGGTCATAACCGGACTCTGTTTCCCATCGGCATCTCTGGAAACCGCGCGGACGATGAACGCCTTGTCCACCGGCTCCGTTCCGATCTCATGATGCTCCAGATAATCCAGACGCACATTCTGCACTGACCGGAACCGGTTCGGCTCCGCGCTGCGGTCATAGACCCGGATCGGGCCGGTATATCTCTGAGAATCGGCAGTCGGGATAGTGCCGTCCAGTGTATAGTAGATCTCACAGCCCGCCGGAGCGGTGAGCTGGAGAGAGAATGCTTCGTCATAAAACCCGCCGGGGTTGGAAAAGGTCGGGGCAGGCACCTCCGCCTCCATGCCTTCGGCATTGTCGCTCAGGGAGTACGACTCCCAGCCGGCGTCCGTCAACCGATATGCGGAATCGTCCGGCATCTCCGGAAGCGCCACCGCATCCAGCGCTTCGCCATAGGCGCTCAGGAGCTTCAAAACGGAGCCTCCGCTCTTTTTAATATCGACAAACCGATCCTTCTTCGCCTTGAACTGCGCCGTTTCCCCTGCGGAGATCGTGGTGGGCGTCAGGCAGAAGGTCTGCTGTTCGTCATCACTTTGAACCGTAAGGTCTTTGGTCTCACAGGGAAGCGCGCCCTCGTTTTTCAAAACCAGATAGCTGACGTCGCCTTCCCCGTTCTGCTCGCCGATGGTGCTCTGCTCGCGGCAGACCTCGACGATCCGGAGATGCTTCGCGCCGTTCAGCCCGAAGAACACGCCGAACAGCATCGGCACGGCGGCGCAGACCGCAGTCAGCAGCATGATCGCTTTCTTCCTCGCCGGTACCGGATGCCAGGAACGGCGGTACTTTCCGCTGAAATAGTATCGAGCCGCGCAGCCCACCGCCGCCGAGAGCGGGAGGCAGAGCAGCATGGCAAGGCACCACTGCGCAATGCTCTGATAGGACGTCCGTCCGACAAACGCGCCGACCAGCGCCCGGATCGGGCCTGTGCCCCGGATCATCGCATAGAGCACCGTCAGCTCCAAAAGCAGCATGACCGCTGCGGATACCAGCGTTTTTTTGCTCTTCAGATGCTGACGCACGCTCGTCTTTTCTTCCGCATCACTTGCAGTAAAAACAGCAACGAGCACAGGGATCCATATTGAGATGAACATCGAAAGACCAATCAGTGCCGTCACTGCAATACCTTCTTCAAATCATGAATTGATTTCTGTTTACAGCCCGCATTCGCTGAAGAATGCTCCGAGATCTTTTCCTTTTTCCCGGTCGCCGTGCAGCGTCTGCCGCAGCTTATGGCGGACCCGGTCCGGACGATATCGCACTGCCCGGTAACCGCGCAGCACCCAGGAATAGGGCAGCAGAACGGGCGCTTTCTCCAGCCATGGGAACATGGAGCGCATGCTCTCATAACCCGGAAAGCAGATTTTCAGAAGAGACGCCGCTCTCCCGCCGCTGACCGCCAGGGCCGCAGCGTGGTCGCGCTTGCCGAAGACGCCACTGTCCAGCAGAAATGCTGCCAGCTGCTGTTGTACCTCTGTCAGCTCCGCTGTCGAATCGCCGAACCAGGCCTCCGCGATCGCTCTGACATTCTCATAGAACGTCAGCAGCCCGATCTTCGTGAGTTCCCCGGTCAGATAATCTCGATCCATCGCGGTGTGCTCATACACGAACAGATCCATGACGAAGCGGATGCCCGCCCCGCCCTCAAGAAGATGCTCCGCAAAGTGGACGAGATTGAAAACATATGCGTCCTCAAGCGGCATCTGAAAGCAGTACTGTCTCTCTGCCATGCGCCGGGCACGGCTCCAGACATCCCGATAGTAGTCATGCTGCGCGCTCTCTGCCGCCACCATTTCCCGGTGCATTTCCACATGGATATACGGCGCCAGACGCCAGGAATCGTTCTTCCTTCCTTCCCTGTAATCGGTGTATCCCAGTGCATCCATGGCAGCGCGCACCGCCTTGGTCTGCTCCGGACGGTATAGGAAATCGATGTCCCCCATCGAGCGGAGCGCAGCATTCGGGTAGCGCCGTCTGGTACAGATCCCCTTGATCGGCATGATCGAAAGCCCATGGGCCTCGAAATACTGCATCAGCCGCTCCGCCTCAAAGTCCTGTGTTCTGCGGATCGCATCTGCCTGCAGATAGATCTTCTGCATCTGCGCCAGCAGTTCCGGCGTCAGCGTTACGGAAAGGTCATCCCCCAAAGCAAAAGCCGCAACGATGTGCTGCAGATTGTGTCTGGACGCGAATGTCAGCAGGGACGCCCATTCGATGGGCTGATCGGTCTGAAAACCTTCGCCGCGAAGCGCGGAGCGAACCATGGAAAGCAGCGATCCAGCTATCTTATCGAAATCCGGCATTTCCGAATGCTCCTCAAGCGATCCAATATCAGGAAACATGCGTTGTCTCCCGCTCCTCTTCGTGTGTTTGATGCAGCGTGTCGGGTTCATTTGCCGAAACCGGCTGCTGCCCCGTAAAGCCCTCCGTGCTCTCCGGCAGGAACAGCACCTTCACCGTCGCGATGCAAATGCTCAGGTCCATCAGAAAGCCGGGATTGGCGATGTACATGAGATCCATCTGCAGCTTGTCATAGGGCGTCGTATTATACTTGCCGTAGACCTGCGCATATCCGGTCAGGCCCGCCTTCACCTGCAGGCGAAGACGAAACTCCGGCAGATCCCTTTCATAGGCCTCCGCGATCTCCGGCCGCTCCGGCCGGGGGCCGACGATGGACATATCACCTTTCAGCACATTCAAAAGCTGCGGCAGCTCGTCGATCCGAAACCGGCGGATCACCCTGCCGACCGGCGTGATCCGGGGATCCTCTTCCCCGCTGGACAGCTGCGCGCCGCCGTATTTTTCGGCATCCACACACATGGAGCGGAACTTGAGGATCTCAAAAACCGTACCGTTCAAGGTCAGTCTGCGCTGTCTGTAGAAAACCGGTCCTCCGTCGCAGAGCTTGACGGCCAGCGCCGTCAGAAGCATGATCGGCGAGAGCACGAGCAGCGCAACGGATGATACAAGCAGGTCGAATGCGCGCTTCAGGATCGCCTGCTCCGGTGTATAGCAGTGCCGTTCCACCCGAAGGATCGGAAGATGGAACAGATGCGTATGTTTTGCTCCGCTCATGATCACGTCCCCGATCCGGGGAATGGTATAGGTGGAAACGCCGTGGAGCAGACAGTACTTCAAAATCAGGTTGCGGTCATGGCTGTGGAGATCGCTCAGGAAAACCGTCTCCAGCCCGTCCAGTCGGGACAGATCCCGCAGACTCTCCTCCACCGGCGCAACCCACAGGATCTCAAATTTCTTCTCCAGACCGTATTCGCTGATCAGTTCTTCCAGCGCACGCGGACTGTCGTAGATCACCGCAGAGCGCTTCGGCGGGAAGGATTTGAAATACCACCAGTGCATCAGGGTCGCCCACACAGTAGCGATGATGCTCTGGCCTGCGAGGACAGCCGCCATCGGCAGCACATTCGGAAGCCGCTGCGCAAGGATACAGATGACGATATAGAGCAGCACGTCCGAAATCAGAGCTGCAAGGATCTGGCTTCCGGCAACCTCCGAAATGCGCTGAAAGGAGACTGCAAAGGCGTCATAGGTCCGGGCAAAGACCACATAAAGAGCCAGAAACAGGATCGGCAGAGACCAGCTGCTGAACGTTGTCATCGGGATCGCAGACTGCCGCGAATAATACAAAAGCCAACCGACAGTGAAGGCACCTGTGATCAAAACCGTATTCAGTATTTTGAGTAAACGGATCCGCGTACTCTTTCCCGGTCTGTTCAACGTGTTTCCCTTTCTTTCTGTTATCGCCAGCGGCCGAATCTGCGCTCCGGCTTTACAGGCGGTGCAAAGGCCGGCGCTTTGTTCTCAAAGATCGCGCTTGCATTCGTCAAAAGCTTCTCAGCCAGATCTGCGTTCAGAGCGGCATACCCCCGCTTCAGATTCTGCGGCCGCGCGTCGATGGAATGCGCGTCGCTTGAAATGAGGTGGACCAAATTGTGACGATCATATAGCTCCAGGCGCTTTTTTGCTTTCCCGTCATGCAGGACCCAGCCGGCATTGACCTGTGCCAGCGCACCGGCCTTCACCCATCGGTACAGGAGTTCCGGGTTTTCCGCCACATACGGATAACGCTCTACGTGTGCCAGGATCGGCGTATAGCCTTGGTCCCGCAGTCTGCCGATCAGCCCCAGCACGTCATAGGGCTCATAATCAAACAGCAGCTCCAGCAGCAGGTACTGCGTGCCGGAAAACGCGAGCTCCCGCAGCGGCAGCCGGGCGAGGATCGGCGTGATCTGAACCTCTGCTCCGAATCGGTATTCGATGCCCAGCGCCTCACACAGCGGCGCCGTCTGCTCCACCGCCCGTTCACGGTTCCGGAGGAATGTGTACAGATCCATGCGCTCCGGATAAAAGTGCGGGGTGAAAATGATTCTTTTGACGCCCTGCTCAGCAGAAGATCTCAAAAGATCTTGCGTGTCCTCAAGCGACTGCGCACCGTCGTCGATGCCCGGAAGCATATGGCAGTGGAGATCGATCAGACCGCTCATTCTTCTTCGGCGTCCTGGCGCTTACCGCGGCTCTTTTCCGAGCGCTTGTCGTAGCCGCCGTAGCCGTACCGATCGCCGTATTTGTAACCGTACTTCCCGTAGCGGTAGGAGTAATAGCCGCCGCCGTAGGAGTGCTTTCTTGCGTCAAAGTCATTGAGCACTGCGCCGAGGATGTTCGCGTTGACGTCCTCCAGCGCCTTTTTGCTGGCGTTGAGCGCCTGCTTCGTCGTCTCATCCGCACGAACCACGAGGATCACACCGTCCACATAGCGGCTGAGGATTGCGGCGTCCGTCACCACCGAAACCGGCGGCGTGTCAATGAACACATAATCATAGACTTCCGTGAGGAACTGCAGGATCCGCACCATGGTCGAGGAGCCGACGATCTCAGCGGGGTTGTCCGGAAGCGCGCCCACCGGCAGAATGTCAAATTTCGTATCTTCTTTCTGACAGATGACTTCGGTGAGCTTCGCTTTTCTCCCGATCACGTCGCTGATGCCCGCTGCGCTGCGGCTGATCTTCAGATAGGATGCAATGGAGCCCTTGCGCAGATCGCAGTCCACCAGGATCACGCGCTTGCCGCTGTCCGCCATGGCGGTGGCCAGGTTGATCGCGACGGTGCTTTTCCCGTCCCAGGGCCCCGCGCTGGTGATCAGAATGCTGCGGTAGTTGTTGGTGCTGGAGAGGAAATCCACGTTGGTGCGAAGGGATTTATACGCCTCCACAAAGGGGAACGGCGCTTTCTCATCGATGATCCGAAGCTCTCGCTCCGGCTTTTGACTTTTTCTGTTTCTCGGCATCGCAGTCAGCCCTCCAGTTCGTAGTACGGGATCACGCCCAGAATCGGCAGATCCGCCTGCTTGAGATCGCCCTCGCCCTGCACCTTGTTGTTCAGCATGCTGACGATGATCACGAACGCAGCGGAAAGGAGCAGGCCGAGCGCCAGAGCTACAGCCGTAATCCGCTTGACGTTGGGCGAGACCTGTTTCCAGGAGGTGTCCGCTTTGGAGACGAGCTCCACAGAGCCGGCCTTCACGGTCTTGACGATCACTTCCGGTGCGATGTTGGTGATCTCCTCGCAGACGTCCAGCGCGATCTGCGGATCGGTCGCCGTGACGGTGATCTTCATGATCTGCGTATCGTTGACCGCCGCGACCGAGATGTTTCTGACCGTGGAATCGTAGGTGTCCTCCATGCCGAGGTTGTCCACCACGTCGTCCATGACCGTGTCGCTGGTGATGATAACGCTGTAGGTCTCCACCAATGTCGCCGCAGAGTTCAGCTGGTCCTGCGTGACGTAGTCATTTCGCTCACCGGAGTTTACGATCATCATGGCGCTGGCATTGTACAGCGGCGTCGCAAGAAACGCCGAATACAGGAACCCGACAATCCCAAACAGGATCGTGACCAGTATGATCAGACCCTTCCGCTGCAGAAGTGCGCCAAACACTTCGGCCATATCAATATAATTCGATTCCCGACGGTTTTGGTTCATTCCAGATATCATTCCTTTGTTGTTTCTTTTTCCTATTGACAGCTCTTACGCTGCATCGTGATCTTCAGATCCATCATCCATCCACTCAGCATTCCGTAAAGAGCAACAAAGACCTTTTGACAGTCGTCCCACATAGCAGACATTTTAGCCTCAATATGATATATTGTACTTTGAATATCTATGTGGACATATAAGCAGATAACGGCTCAAAATCTGTATGTATGAACCGCGTCCCAAAAAAGTCTATATTTTGGGATTATTTTCAATGTTAAATATTTAATATGTGTGTTTTGAGCGTTGTCTTTATCCCGTCCCACACAGAATCCGGGGAACGCTGCCGCTTCCGGCGTTCCCCGGGTTTTTTCAAAACTGACTCGCGCTGACGCGAGGGCTTCGATGGCCTCCTTGAAGGCGTCAAAATTTGTGCATGGCTCCTTCTCCGCACGAAGTGACGCTTCACAGGAAAGGAGAATAAGCGCATTTTCCGATTGTACTCTCTGACCAAATTTGGTATAATCAGATCCACAGACTGACAAAGGCGGGAGGCCCATGACCACACGCAGAAAACTGAAAATCGGCGTTCTGGCACTGGGCATTTTGCTGCTTCTGTGCATCATCGCGGCAGGGATCTCCGCCCTCGTCTGCTTTCGAACCATCAAGGTCACCGGCTACGACGTCCCGATGGAGGGGATCCAGCACCCGGCAAAGATCGTGGTGCTGGCGGATCTCCACGGCAAGATCTACGGCGATCAGAATGACGTCTTATACGAAAAAGTCCGCAGCCAGGAGCCCGATGCCATCGTGCTGCTGGGGGATCTCTTCCCCTCTCCGGCAAAGATGGCCCAGTCGGATCTGGACTACGTTCTGGACTTGACGGCGGATCTCCAGGAGATGGCACAGGTCTACTTCGCCATGGGGAACCATGAGACCAGCTACACGCTGAAATATGGCGACGGGTGGATTTCCGAGATCGCCGCCACCGGTGCCATGGTGCTGGATGAGGACTGGGAGAACGTCGAGATCGGCGGCAACACCATCCGCTTGGGCGGCACCATGGGCCACGGGTTTCTCTACGGAAGGACCCTTCAGGAGTTCAAGGCCGCGCCGGAATACCATGTGCTCTACGGATTGGAGCACAGCCCCTACCCTGCCATCCTGCTCAGCCACATGCCGGACACCGTGGCCCTCAGCGACGGAAAGCAGCGCTGGCACATCGATCTGGTGCTCAGCGCCCACACCCACGGCGGCGTAATCCGCATCCCCGGCATCGGCGGACTCTACGCCCCCATGCAGGGCTGGTGGCCTCCCTACGACTACGGCGACATGATGCTCAACGAGCAGATGCGCATGATCATCACCTCCGGTCTCTCCGGCCACGACAAAGTCCCGCGGATCTTCAATCTGCCGGAGATCTGCGTGATCCATCTGAAACCACAGACCAGCTGATTTCTCTGCTTGCGAAACCGGTTGGTCTGTGTTATTATTTAATTTGGTTTATTATGAAATACTGGAGGAAAAGAATATGACACAGGAATCCTCTTTTTCCGGAAAAACCTTATTGATCACCGGCGGCACCGGCTCCTTCGGCAACGCGGTACTGAACCGGTTTTTGGAGACGGACATCGCTGAGATCCGCATCTTTTCCCGAGACGAGAAGAAGCAGGACGATATGCGTCACGAGTATCAGGCGAAGTATCCTGCGGTCTCCGACAAGATCAAGTTTTACATCGGTGACGTGCGGGATCTGCAGAGCCTGAAAAACGCCATGTACGGGGTGGACTACATCTTCCACGCCGCAGCGCTCAAACAGGTGCCCAGCTGTGAGTTTTTCCCGCTGGAGGCCGTGAAGACCAACGTCTTCGGCACCGACAACATGCTCACCGCCGCCATCGAGTGCGGTGTTCGCAGCGTGATCTGCCTCTCTACCGACAAGGCCGCCTACCCCGTGAACGCCATGGGCACCAGCAAGGCCATGATGGAGAAAGTCGCTGTCGCCAAAGCCCGCACGACGAAGCACACCAAGATCTGCTGCACCCGCTATGGCAACGTCCTCTGCTCCAGAGGCAGCGTGGTGCCGCTGTGGATCGATCAGATCCGCAAGGGTGAGCCCATCACCATCACCGAGCCCACCATGACCCGCTTCGTCATGAGTCTGGAAGAGGCTGTGGACCTCGTGCTCTTCGCCTTTGAAAACGGTGAGAGCGGCGACATTCTGGTGCAGAAGGCCCCCGCCTGCACCATCGAGACCCTGGCACTGGCCACCAAGGCGCTCTTCGATCCCGAGGACAAGATCCCCGTAAAGGTCATCGGCATCCGCCACGGCGAGAAGATGTACGAGACCCTGCTCACCAACGAGGAGTGCGCCCACGCAATCGACCTGGGCGACTTCTACCGGGTGCCGGCGGATCAGCGGGATCTGAACTACGATAAGTATTTCAAAGACGGCGACGCCAAGCGCAATCCGCTGACCGAGTTCACCAGCTCCAACACCCGGCTGATGACCGTGGACGAGGTGAAGAACAAGCTGCTGACGCTCTCCTACATCCGGGATGAGCTGGCAAAGGAGTAAGGCATGAACATTCTCATCACCGGCGCCGGCGGGTTCGTGGGAAAGAACCTGGTCTGCGCACTGGAAAACATCCGGGACGGGAAGGATCGCACGCACCCCGAGCTGGAGATCGGCAATATCTTCCGCTGCACCCGGCAGACCACCGAAGCGGAACTCAAGGAATACTGCGCCGACGCGGACTTCGTGTTCCATCTGGCGGGCGTGAACCGGCCCAAGGAGCAGAAGGAATTCATGGAGGGAAACCGGGACTTCACCGGCACCCTGCTGGGACTTCTGGAGCTGGCGGAAAACCGCTGCCCCGTGATGCTCTCCAGCTCCACCCAGGCGGCGCTGGACAACCCCTACGGGGAGAGCAAGCGGGCCGGCGAACAGCTCATGCGGGAGTATGGCCTGCGCACCGGCGCCCGGACGCTGATCTACCGCTTCCCCAACGTGTTCGGCAAGTGGTGCCGCCCCAATTATAACAGCGCCGTGGCCACCTTCTGCCACAACCGGGCCAACGACCTGCCCATTCAGGTGAACGACCGGAACACCCGGCTGACGCTGGTCTACATCGACGATGTGGTACAGGAGCTGATTGCCGCTCTTTCGGGAAACGAGCATCACGACGGCGACTTCTGCTGCGTCCCGGTGACCCACAGCGTCACGCTGGGTGAGATCGTGGATCTGATCGAGACCTTCCGGGAGCAGCCCGCGACGCTGGTCATGCCGGAAATCCCCAACGGCAGCTTTGCAAAGAAGCTCTACTCCACCTTCCTCAGCTATCTGCCGAAGGAGAAGGTGGCGTTCCCGCTGAAGATGAACGTGGATCAGCGCGGCAGCTTCACGGAGCTTTTGAAAACCGCCAGCAACGGTCAGTTCTCCGTGAACATCTCCAAGCCCGGCATCACCAAGGGCCAGCACTGGCACCACACCAAATGGGAGTTTTTCATCGTGGTCTCCGGCCACGGGCTGATCCAGGAGCGGAAGATCGGCACCGACGAGGTGATCGAATTTGAGGTCAGCGGCGAGAAGATCGAGGCGGTCCACATGCTCCCCGGCTACACCCACAACATCATCAATCTGTCGGAGACGGAGAACCTTGTGACCCTCATGTGGGCCAACGAGCTGTTCGACCCCAGCCACCCCGACACATTCTTTCAGGAGGTTTGAGCATGGCAAAGCTGAAGCTCATGACCATCATCGGCACCCGGCCGGAGATCATCCGGCT
>CADCQK010000032.1 GCA_902803575.1 Oscillospiraceae bacterium | reverse complement strand
GTCCTCATAATACTGGGTGCAGGCCTCGGTGGTGATGGTGAAGCCCTGGGGCACCGGCAGACCGATGTTGCTCATCTCGGCCAGGTTGGCACCCTTGCCGCCCAGCAGCTCACGCATGGTAGCGTTGCCTTCGCTAAACAGATAGACAAACTTTTTGCTCATGTGTACGATCCTTTCCTCTCAATAGAAGATTTTGATATTTTACTGCCGGCATTAGATTACCACATTTTTCATAACCCGACAATGCACTTAAAGCACAAATCCGAATGAATTCTGGGCCAGTTTTTGTGAAATCCTCTCGCATTTGGACAAATCCAGGGGAAATAGCAGGTAAATCATGCCGCTTTGCTGTAAAAATCATCGCAAAACCTGTTGATTTGGATAGGATGCCCGCAGTCGCTCCAATCCATTCCAAAGCAGAAAATGGTTGTAATTCGATGGGGATTATGGTATGATATGCTGAATGCAAATATGCAAGCGACCAGCTTTAAGAAATAAGGAAGGAATCTCACTATGGATCAAACCACGAAACCCGAAGCAAAAAAAGTCATGCTCTCCGGCATTCAGCCCTCCGGCGATCTGACCCTGGGATCTTATCTCGGTGCCATCAAGAACTGGAGCGAGCGGGCGGAGGAATTTGACTGCTATTATTTCATGGCGGATCTGCACTCCATCACCGTGCGGCAGGTGCCCGCCGATCTCAGACGGCGCACCATCGAGCAGCTGGCGGGCTACATCGCCTGCGGTCTCGACCCGGAGAAAAACACCCTCTTCATCCAGAGTCACGTCCCCGCTCACGCCCAGTTGGGCTGGGTGCTGGACTGCTACACCATGTTCGGTGAGCTCAGCCGCATGACGCAATTTAAAGATAAAAGCCGGAAAAACGCCGAAAACATCAACGCGGGCCTGTTCACCTACCCCGCTCTGATGGCGGCGGATATCCTGCTCTACCAGCCCGACTACGTCCCCGTGGGCGAGGATCAGAAGCAGCATGTGGAGATCTGCCGCGACGTGGCCGAGCGCTTCAACGGCATCTACGGCGACGTGTTCAAGATCCCCGAGCCCTACATCCCGAAGGTGGGCGCCAGAGTCATGAGCCTCTCCACCCCCACCAACAAGATGTCCAAGTCTGACACCGATCCCAACGGCTGCGTCTACATGATGGACGCCCCCGAGGTCATCGCCAGAAAGTTCAAGAAGGCCGTCACCGACTCCGACACCGAGCGCTGCGTCCGGTATGCCCCCGAGGAGAAGCCCGGCGTCTCGAATCTGATGAGCATCTATGCCGCCTGCACCGGCAAGGACTTCGCCGCCATCGAAGCAGAGTTCGACGGTCTGGGCTACGGCGCCTTCAAGCCCGCCGTGGGCGACGCCGTCATCGAGACCCTCCGTCCCATTCGCGAAGAGGCCCAGCGGCTGATCAAGGACAAGGCCTATCTGGAGAGCGTCTACCGTGCAGGCGCAGAAAAGGCCTCCTACATCGCCGAGAAGACGCTCCGCAAGGTCTACAAGAAGGTCGGCTTCGTGGCCCGCTGAACGAACCGTACGAAAGAAGAAACGAAAGCAGGAATTCCTGCGTTCTGAGGGAGTAATCACAAATGTTTTTCAGTTTAGCGCCCTGGCTGCGGCTGGTGCTGTCCATCATCGCGGCCTTTGGCGTCAGCATCGCCGTAACGCCGGCGGTCAAGACCTTCGCCACCAGGGTCGGCGCGGTGGACGTGCCCGACCACAAGCGGCACATCCATGACCATCCCATCCCCCGGATGGGCGGTCTGGCAATCTTTCTGGGCTTTCTGGTCTCGGTGCTGTTTTTCGCAGACATCACCACCGAGGTGCGCGGTATCCTGCTGGGCTCCATTCTGATCGTGGTCACCGGTGCGTTGGACGATGTGCTGGACTTAAAGCCCTGGATGAAGCTGCTGGCCCAGATCGCCGCAGCCGTCATCGCCGTGGCCCACGGGGTCGTGATTCACGTGTTCATGAACCCCAACGTGTTCAGCCAGACCGAGAGCATCCTCATCGGCAGTCTCGGCATCCCCATCACCATTCTCTGGATCGTGGGCATCACCAACAGTGTGAACCTGATCGACGGGCTGGACGGTCTGGCTGTGGGCGTCAGCACCATCAGCTGCATTACCATGCTGGCAGTGGCGCTCAGAGTCTCGGAGCCCAACGTGGCGCTGATTCTCGCCGCTCTCGCCGGCGCCTGCATCGGCTTCATGCCCTACAACCTGAACCCCGCGAAGATCTTCATGGGCGACACCGGTTCCCAGATGCTGGGCTATGTGCTCAGTACGGTCTCGGTGCTGGGCCTGTTCAAGTTCTACGCCGTGGTCACCTTCGTGGTGCCGGTGCTGGCCCTGGCCCTGCCGCTGTCCGACACGATCTTCGCCTTCTTCAGAAGGATCATCCACGGTCAGAGCCCCTTCAAGGCTGACCGCGGCCACTTCCACCACAAGCTGATGGATCTGGGCCTGAATCAGAAGCAGGCGGTGGCGATCCTCTACGCCATCAGCGCGGTGCTGGGTCTCGCCGCCGTGACGCTGACCACCAGCGGCATCGTGCGCATTCTGCTGCTCCTGCTGGCGCTGTGCATCGGCGTCGCCATCTGGGCCTATATCAACCGGATGGTGCACCATCACCCGCCGGTACAGAAGCCCGAGGAAACCAACGAATCGGAAAAAGGAGATACTTCCAATGGCGAATAACCCCCTGCGCGTGCTCTCCGTCTTCGGCACCCGCCCCGAGGCCATCAAGATGGCGCCGCTGGTGCTGGAGCTGAAAAAGCACCCGGAGATCGAAAGCATGGTCTGCATCACCGCCCAGCACCGGGAGATGCTGGACAGCGTGATGGAGCAGTTCGGCATCACTGCTGACTGTGATCTGGACATCATGACCAGAGGCCAGGATCTCACCGACATCACCATGCGTGTGCTGGAAGGCATGCGGCAGGTGCTGCGGGATCTGAAACCCGATCTGGTTCTGGTCCACGGCGACACCACCACCACCTTCGCCGGGGCGCTGGCCGCCTTTTATGAGAAGATCCCCGTGGGTCACGTGGAGGCCGGACTGCGGACCTTCGACCGCTGGTCCCCCTTCCCGGAGGAGATGAACCGCTCTCTGGTGGGCCGGATCGCGACGCTGCACTTCTCCCCCACCGGCACCAATGCCGAGAATCTGGAGCGGGAATCCGTTACAGGCGACATTTTCATCACCGGCAACACCGTCATCGACGCCATGGCCTACACGGTCAAGGGCGAAGGTTTTAAATCAGAAGAGCTCAATTCCATTGACATCACAGGAAAAAGGCTGATCACCCTCACCTGCCACCGGAGAGAGAATTACGGCGAGCCCATGGAGCAGATCTTCACCGCCGTCCGTACGCTGGCGGAGCGGAACCCGGACATTCTGGTGGTCTACCCCGTGCATCTGAGTCCCGTGGTCCGCGAGGCCGCGAAAAAGCATCTCAGCGGAATGGAAAACATCCGCCTCATCGAGCCGCTGGACGCGGTGGATATGCACCGGCTCATGGCAAAGAGCTTCTTCGTCATGACCGACTCCGGCGGCATTCAGGAGGAGGCCCCTGCCCTCGGCAAGCCTGTTCTGGTGCTCCGACGGGAGACCGAGCGCCCCGAAGCTGTGGACGCCGGCACCGTGAAGCTCGCCGGAACCGAGACGGAGCCAATCCTCAGACTGGCCCAGGAACTGCTGGACGATCCCGCCGCCTATGACCGGATGGCCCATGCCGTGAACCCCTACGGTGACGGCAGAGCCTGTCCCCGGATCGTCCAGGCGATTTTGCACCACTTCGGCCTTTCCGAGGAAGCGCCGGAGGCCTTCAAACCGTAAGTTAATGAAAAACCCTGCCGCAGATCTCAAGCGGCAGGGTTTTTATAACAGGATCATCGCGCCCATGACGATCAGGAGTTCCTTCTCGCCGCTCTCCCGATAGAGCAGGTAGAGGATCGCCAGGAGCAGCAGATCGTCCCGCTCCAGTCGGCGGAGATCGAAGCGGCGGAGCAGCCGGTTCAGCTCCGGTTCCGGGCGGGGTCTCGGCGGCGGGGGCGGAGGCATCGGAGGCGGTGGAACCGGTCGCTCCGGCAGCCGCTCCATCCTTCCGGAGTTGCCGTAATAGCGGTTCATAGGTCTCCCTCCTGCTCCTGAAGCGCCAGCTCCGCCACCGACGCCAGCTTCGCGATCCGGAGCGCCCGGCTGAGCTTTTCCCGCTTGCCGGGTTTTAAAAAGGGTTCCATGGCGGTCAGCAGCTTCTGGGTATTGCTGGGCGGGCCGTTGAGGCTTTTCATCAATCCGCCCAGTTCCGGCATGGATGACTCCCCGCCGCCCAGCAGCCCCGAGGCCATTTGGGTCAGTTCCTCCATCTGCTTGGGGTCATTCAGGATCGCGTTTAAGGTTTCCTGCAGATCATCCATTTCCCATCGCGTCCTTCACCTGCTGCGCCAGCCGCCTGCCCGCCTCGGTGTTCAGAAGCTGCTTCAGCGCGGCTTTCATGGTCTCCGGGTCCCCGCCCTTCGGCAGCTGGGACGCCAGCTTCGCCGCGTCCTCGGAGCCTGCCAGCTTCTGTACTGCGTCCAGCTTCCCCTGCTTTTTCAGCGTTTCCTGCAGCTTCGATAAATCCTCCATGGAATCGACCTCCCTTGACAATCCGGTCTGCAATCGCGTATAGTCATATATATTCCGAATCACCCACGGAGGTGCTTACCACCATGAAAATTCTCGTTTTTTCCGATACCCACGGCCGCACCGGCGGGATGCTGCGCGCCATTGCGGCTCATAATCCCGACACCGTTTTGCACCTTGGCGACTGTGCCGAGGATACGAAGCGGGTGGAGAAGGACTATCCCATGCTGCCGATTTTGAAGGTCTGCGGCAACTGCGACGACTACCCCCACGAGCAGGAGACCCGGGAAGTCAGTCTCGGCGGGATGAAGCTCTTCATGGCCCACGGCCACCGGCACCGGGTCAAGTGGGATCTGGAGCCGCTGCTGCTGGCAGGCCAGTGCGCCGGGGCGCAGATGGTGCTCTTCGGCCACACGCACCGGGCGGTCTGGGAGACCTTCGGCGGGATGTATGTCCTGAATCCCGGCACCGCCGGCATCGGCCCCAACAAAACCTTCGCCCTTCTGGAGATCGAAAACGGCGACGTGAAACGCTGTGAGATCCTCCCCATTCCGGAAAAAGAACCCAAACAGAACTGAAATAGGAAGCGCCGAGCAAATCGAAGTGCGCAGATTGTCGAGCAGGTTTTTTGACTGACAAACTTGAAAAATCGCAGGAATACTTTGTGTATTTCAAGATTTTGAAAGGAAGTCAGGCGGAAAAGATGCCGACAAGATGGGTGCGGCGATTTGCTCGGCGTTTCCTAAAATTATTGCATCTGCTTGATCATCTCCCCTCGTAACCGGGAGATGATCTTTTTTTCCAGTCTGCTGATGTAGCTTTGGGAGATGCCGAGGCGGTCCGCCACCTGCTTTTGGGTGGCCTCCTGGCCGGTACCGATGCCGAAACGGAGGCAGATGATCTCCTGCTCTCTGGGAGTCAGGGTGGAGATGGCCCTGCGGAGCATGGCGCGGTCGGCGTCGATCTCCATGGGGCGGCTGACCTCGTCCGGGTCGGTGCCGAGGATGTCGGACAAAAGCAGCTCGTTGCCGTCCCAGTCGGTGTTCAGCGGCTCGTCGAAGCTGACCTCTGCCCGCTCTCTGCCGATTTTTCGCAGGTGCATGAGGATCTCGTTTTCCACGCAGCGGGAGGCGTAGGTGGCCAGCTTGATCTTCTTGGTTCGGTCGAAGGTGCAAATGCCCTTGATGAGGCCGATGGTGCCGATGCTGATGAGATCCTCGATGTTCACACCGGTGTTTTCGAATCTGCGGGCCAGAAACACTACCAGCCGCAGGTTGTGCTCAATCAGCAGCGTTCTGGCAGACTCATCCCCGTTTTCCATGGCCTCCAGCGCCGCCTGCTCCTCCTCTTTGGAGAGCGGCGGCGGCATGATATCGCTGCCGCCGATGTAGTGCACCTCCGCAGGCGGAAAGAGGCGAAGAAAGAGTGCGCGGATGTGGTGAAGCAATTGCAATAGAATTCCCCCTTTTCAAAGTTCTCCCGGCAGCAAGCCCCGGTAGCTTCCGTCGTCGGAGAGGCGCGTGTCGGAGATGCCGATGAGCAGATCCTCCGGCTTTCCGTCTATGGTGACGGTATCTGGTTTGAAGCAGAGCAGCAGCCCGGAGGATGATCCCACAGTGCGGCAGGGCAGCAGCTTCCAGCCCTTGGCATCTGACAAATGCAGCAGGGCTGCTGCCGGGTCCTCCGGGAGATCCTGCGGCAGAAGCGGACGAAGTGCCTCCCGCTCCGCCACCAGCACCGCCCTGCCAACCGTGGGATCATGCAGATCGTTCCCGGTGTCCCGGAGGGCCGGAAACGTTACGGTTCTGCCCCGGTATGTGATCTCCACGGTCTGCACCCTTCGGACTGCTTTCAACGCCTTTCGCTGAAACAGCTGCATGATCACAAAGTAGCAGACCCCGAAGCTCAGCGCCAGGGTGCGAAGCGTCACCGAGACGAACACTCCACCCAGCGGCTCTGCCTCCGAGAGAATGGAGGCCGCGAACACCGCCCCGCCGAACAGGGCCGACACCGCGAAAAATACACCGGCGCAGCGCCAGAACCGCGCCTCGCTCCCATAGGCGATCAGCGCCATGAGCAGGCCCAGAGCCAGCTTCATAGTGGTGCTGCCCAGCCACTGCATTCCCGGCAGCAGCAACATGACCGCGTAGGCCGCGCCGAGGATCGCTCCCATAAGATAGCGGCCCCGACGGAGCACCACCCCGGAGACCCGCCCCGAGAGCAGCAGCAGGCAGTAGTCAATGACCAGATCCAGCAGGAACAGACGGTCCACATAGATGACTTCCATGCCGCCATTGTACCACCCCGGCGGCAGAAAACCTGTCAGAACCGGCGCGCGCTTTTGATTGACATAACTGCAAAACTACACTATAATAGAGCCGTTAACGGAATACGGAAAGGAACGACACCATGGACTTTATCAAAACACCGGTCAAGGGCATGCGCGACGCGCTGCCGGCGGACGTCCTGCTCAGAGAGCACGTCATGGGCATGATCCGCGAGACCTATCGCAAATACGGCTTCACCGAGATCGAGACCCCCGCCATCGAGCACATCGAGAACCTGACCAACAAGCAGGGCGGCGAGAATGAAAAGCTGATCTTCAAGATCCTCAAGCGTGGCCGTGATCTGGAAAAGGAGTTGGAGAAAAACGGAACGGATCTGGCGGACATCGGTCTGCGCTACGATCTGACCGTCCCGCTGGCGCGCTACTACGCCGCCAACGCCTCCCTGCTGCCGGCGCCCTTCAAGGCATTGCAGATCGGCAGTGTCTGGAGAGCGGACAAGCCCCAGAAGGGCCGCTTCCGCCAGTTCACTCAGTGCGACATCGACATTCTGGGCGACGGCTCCAACATGGCGGAGATCGAGCTCATCGCCGCCACCTCCGAGATGCTGACCAAGATCTTCGCGGAAGTGGGCATCAAGGACTTCACCGTTCACGTCAGCGACCGCCGGATCCTTCGGGGCATGGCGAAGTACGCCGGCTTCAACGAAGCGGACTACGGCAACGTGTTCATCATCCTGGACAAGCTGGACAAGATCGGCATTGACGGCGTCACCGAGGAGCTGAAAAAGGCCGGCTACGACGAGGCCGCCGTTGAAAAATACGTGGCCATCTTCGCGGAGGACTTCGCAGGAAAGAGCCCCAGAGAGTTCTGCGGCTTCCTCACGGACGACCAGCTGGAGCCCGGTGCCATCGACGGTCTGGAGACCATCCTCGCCTGCGCCAGAGCCATGGTGGGAGAAAACGTGCACATCGTCTTTGATCCCACCCTGGTGCGCGGCATGGGCTACTACACCGGCACCATCTTTGAGTGCACCATCGACGATTACAACTTCTCCATCGCCGGCGGCGGCCGCTACGACAAGATGATCGGCCGTTACAGCGGCACCGACGTGCCCGCCTGCGGATTCTCCATCGGCTTTGAGCGGATCATCACGATCCTGAAGGATCATCTCTCCGAGGACGCTATGAACGGCGCGGAGCGGGTGGCCATCCTGGCGGAGAAGAATCTCCAGCCGGAGCAGCTGGTTTCTCTCTTCCAAAGAGCCCAGCAGCTGCGCGCCGAGGGCAAGACCGTCACCGTCCAGCCTATGAAGAAGAATATCCGCCGCCAGATCGAGCTTCTGGAGGCTGAGGGATATGGGGAGATCGAGAAGGTCTACCGCAATTCGTAACACATCCGTCTGGAAAGGAGCAATGGTATGACAGATTTGAAATCTACGGGCGCGGCGCTGACGCTGGATTCCGGCATGTTCACCGCAAGCAACCTGATCTCCGCCGCCATCGCGCTGGTGGTCTGCATTCTGGTGATCTGGATTGTCATGTCGATCCTGCGCAAAGTCATCAACCAGTCCAAGATCGCAGGCAGCCTCGGAAACTTCGTTCTGAAGCTCGCGAAGATCGCCATGGAGTTTGCCGCCATTCTGATCGTGGCCGGAAGCCTGGGCTTCGACGTGACTGCCCTGCTGGCGGTGTTCAGTCTGCTCGGCCTGGCAATTTCCTTGAGCGTGCAGAATCTGCTGTCCAATCTGGTCAGCGGCGTGGTGCTGCTGCTCACGAAACCCATGGTGGACGGCGACTACATCCAGAGCGGCGACGCCGAGGGCGTTGTGAAGGATGTTGGACTATTCTACACCGAGCTCCAGACCCTGGACAACAAGCTCGTCCATGTGCCCAACAGCGAGCTGTCCGCAGCGAAGATCGTGAACTTCACCCAGGAACCCAACCGCCGGGTGGACCTCACCTTCACCGCCGGCTACGACTGCGATGTGGAGACCGTGAAGGCCGCCCTGGCCGAGGCCGTGGGTACCGTCCCCCAGGTGCTGGAGGATCCGGAGGTGTTCATCCACGTCAGCAGCTTCGGCTCCAGCAGCATCGAGTACACCGTCCGCGCCTGGTGCAAGCATGAGGACTACTGGGACGTCTACTTCGCCATCATCGAGGCTGTGCCCGGTGCCTTCAAGAGCCACGGCGTGAAGATGACCTACGATCATCTGAATGTGCACGTTGTGGAGAAATAAACATTGGTTACAAAAAAAGCGACTGCCGTCTCGTACTGCAGCCGCTTTTTTCTTTGAAAACCCTCAAAAGCCGGAACTTTTGTCAAAGAATTCACGTCTTTTCCCTTACCATCTCTTAAATTTTCTTTTTTTCGCAAAATACTATTGAAAATTATGTTAAGCAGTGGTATATTATTTGTTACAATTTGTTTCCGAAAGGAGTCAATCTCATGAGAACGAGAAATCATACGCTGCGCCGCGTGCTTTCCCTGGTGCTGGTCGTGGTCATGGCCTTCGGTCTGATGGCCGTGGGCGCAAGCGCTGCGACGGAGCAGACCGTGAAGCACTACAACCACTATGTCTGCATCGGCGACAGCATCGCCGCGGGCTACGGCCCCTACAACGATGATCTGCTGGGCTGGGAGACCGTGCCCGAGGCCTATCACAGCATCATCGCCAACGCCACCGGCGCCAGCTTTCAGTCTCTGGCCCATGTGGGTATGCGCACCGAGGCGGTCCGCGCGCTGATCGAGGACGGCTTCCAGGGTGACGCGTACGCTTACTCCTTCAACGGCATCAGCACCTACATGCAGTGGCTGGACAGCCGCAAGAGCGCCAGCGACCCCTGCCCGGACTGGCTCCCCATCGAGATCTATGACGAGCTGAAGGATTACTACGGCCCCGGCTCCTTCTTTGATTTCTACCGCGGGAACATCAAGGCCGCCGATCTGATCACCGTGGGTCTGGGTCTGAACGACCTGTTCCTCTATGCCACTAAGAGAACCGGCTGGGATCTCCAGGCGCTGCTGACCGTCAACACCCTGGTCACCGCCCTGCAGGAGGCGCTGGGCTCTAACGACATCAGCAAGATGGCCACCGGCGTCTTCAACGTCGCCACCGAGGCGGGCCTGATCCCCTTCGCCGTGGCGGACTTCCTGAAGTATATGCGTCAGGGCTATCAGGACTTCTATGAAAACTGGCTGCCCATGATGGCCGATCTTCACAAGCTGAGCCCCAACGCCACCATCGTGGCCGTGAACCTCTATAACCCCTTTAGCAAGGTGAAGCTCACCGAAGACAGTGAGAAGGAGATCGGCAAGAACGCCGAGATCCTGATTGCCCGCGCCAACCAGTACATCGAGGAGAACGCGGAAGCAGGCGGCTATCTGTTCGCTGACGTCCGCGACACCGAGATCTGCGACACCCAGCCGATCTCCAGCGGCAACTTCATCCACAACATCCTGGTGGATTGCCACCCCACTGAGGCCGGTCACCAGTACATCGCCGACCAGATCTTTGCGGTGCTGCCCGAGCGCGGCGCCGATGATCCCACGCCGGTCCCCTCCATCACCCCCAAGCCCACCAGCGACCTGCCCTTTGTCGACGTGCATCCCGCCAGCTGGTATCACGATGACGTGAAGTACGTCTATCAGAGAGGCATCATGCAGGGTATGAGCGACACGATCTTCGGACCGGAGCTCAACACCTCCCGCAGCCAGTTCGCCACGGTGCTCTACCGTCTCGCCGGGTCCCCCAGCGTGGCGGGCAAGAGCAATCCCTTTAGGGATCTGACCCAGGACTGGTACAGGGACGCAGTCACCTGGGCCTACAATGTGGGCATCGTCACCGGCACCTCTGACACTACCTTCGAGCCCGACGCTCCCGTGACCCGCGAGCAGATGACCACCATGCTCTGGCGCGGCCGCGGCGCCCCGAATGTATCCGGTTCTCTGGCGCAGTTCAGTGACGCAAGCTCTATCAGCAGCTGGGCGCTGAAGGGCGTCCTCTGGTCCGTGCAGAACGGCATCATCAACGGCACGGGCGACGGCACCTTCCAGCCTCAGGCCAACGCCACCCGCGGACAGCTGGCTGCCATCCTGCACCGCTTCCACGTGAAGTTCGCCTGACCACCTGATCCAACAAAAACCTCCGGCTGAAATCAGCCGGAGGTTTTGTGCTATTTGACGAGACAGAAATCGACTGGATCCTTAAGATTTTTATTTCAGAATGTGAAATGAAAGAAAAAACACTTCGTCAAAGTGCCAAAAAAGGTGTCATACGCCTCGGAGGAATGCTGTAGCAGAGGGAGAAAACGCCGCCGGAGCGTTGCAGTCCGCTCGATTTGGTGGTATGATATCAGCAGACGGATCACACCGGAGCAAAGGCTTCGGGTCTTCCGCCGGGCACGGGAAACTGTGTCCCGCGCGAATATATGAAAAGGAGTAATACCATCATGAAAAAGGAAAGTGCTGTCAAGACTGTTGCCAAGAAAACCGTCGAGAAGGCTGCCGCTGCCGAGAAGGCTGTTGAGAAGGTCGCCGAGAAGGCTGCCCCCGCTGTGAAGACCACTGCCAAGAAGGCCGCCACCGCCACCAAGACCGCTGCTGCCAAGACCACCAAGGCCGCTGCCGCTAAGAAGCCTGCTGCCAAGAAGCCCGCCGCCAAGAAGGCCACCGTGACCGCCGTGCTGCAGTACGCCGGCAAGGAAGTCAGCTATGACGAGCTGGTCGCCAAGGCCCGCGGCGCCTGGAACGGCGAGGCCATCCAGGAGCTGGCCCTTTACGTCAAGCCCGAAGAGGAAAAGGTCTACATGGTCGTCAACGGCCAGGAAGCCGGTTCCTTCGATCTGTAATCCATCAAAAAACAACGATCAATCCCCGCTGCAGGTGCGCAGCGGGGATTGGTTTTTCTATTTCTTTTTGAGGGGCTCGATGCTTCCGTCGGGGTTCTGGATCCGGAGGCTCTCCAGGGTCTCGATGGTGCCGCGGCGCCACTCGGCCAGATACTCTTCTCTGAGCGCCTGGCGCTCGGTCTTCTCTTCCTCGGTGAGCTCCCGCTGTCTGGAGATCCGGGTCAGTTCACTGATGCGATCCATTTTTTCTTTCGTCATAGTAGATACCTCAGTTCTTCAAGCTGTGCAGGGGTGCGGGGATCCTGCCGCCTCTGGCGATGAAATCCGCGGCGCTGCAGCGGTTTACCGGGATCACCGGCGCGGTGCCCAGCAGGCCGCCGAAATACACCCGGTCCCCCACAGTCTTTCCGGGGGCAGGGATGATGCGGACGGCGGTGGTCTTGTTGTTGATCATACCGATGGCCGCCTCGTCCGCGATGATGGCGGAGAGGGTCTCGGCGGTGGTGTCTCCCGGAACGGCGATCATGTCCAGGCCCACGGAGCAGACGCAGGTCATAGCTTCCAGCTTCTCGATGGTGAGCTTCCCTGCCTCGGCTGCGGCGATCATGCCCGCGTCCTCACTGACCGGTATGAAGGCGCCGGAGAGGCCGCCCACGTGGCTGGAGGCCATCACGCCGCCCTTTTTCACCGCGTCGTTCAAGAGTGCCAATGCCGCCGTGGTGCCGGGGGCGCCCACGGATTCCAGACCCATTTCCTCCAGGATCGCGGCCACGCTGTCCCCCACCGCCGGGGTCGGCGCCAGAGACAGATCCACGATGCCGAAGGGTACGCCCAGACGCTGGGAGGCCTCATTTGCCACCAGCTGGCCCATGCGGGTGATGCGGAAGGCGGTCTTTTTCACCGTCTCGGCCACCACGTCGAAGCACTGGCCTCTGACGGCCTTCAATGCATGCTCCACCACGCCGGGGCCGGAGACGCCCACGTGGATCTCGCACTCCGGCTCCCCCACCCCGTGGAAGGCGCCGGCCATGAAGGGATTGTCCTCCACCGCGTTGCAGAAGACCACCAGCTTGGCGCAGGCCATGCCGCCCCGGTCGGCGGTGAGCTCCGCCGCTCTTTTGATGGTGCGGCCCATCTCTCCCACGGCGGTCATGTCGATGCCGGCTCTGGTGGAACCCACATTCACGCTGGAGCAGACCAGCTCGGTCTCCGCCAGTGCCTCCGGGATGGAGCGGATCAGGATCCGGTCCGCCTCGGTCATGCCCTTCTGCACCAGAGCGGAAAATCCGCCGAGGAAGTTCACACCCACCTCGTGGGCGGCACGGTCCAGTGCCCGGGCGAACATGGTATAATCATTCGCGTCGCTGGCGGCTGCCACCAGAGCGATGGGCGTCACGCTGACGCGCTTGTTTACAATCGGGATGCCGAACTCCGACTCGATGTCCTCGCCGGTGCGGACGAGATTGCCCGCCATGCGGCAGATCTTGTCATAGATCTTGGTGCAGCTTTTCTCCGCGCTGGCGTCCGCGCAGTCCAGAAGGGAGATCCCCATGGTGACAGTGCGGATGTCCAGATGCTGCTGGTCGATCATCTCGATGGTCTGTAAGATTTCGCTTCTTTGAATCATGGCGCAACCTCAGATCCGATGCATGACGTTGAAGACCTCTTCCCGCTGGGCGCGGATCTGGAGATCCCGCTCCTCCCCCGCTTCCTTGAGGGATTCCGCCAGTCGCGCGAAGGGCACGTCACAGCCGCTTGCATCCACCAGCATGATCATGTTGAAGTAGCCCTGCAGGACGGTCTGGCTGATGTCCAGAACGTTCACGCCGTGCTGGGCCAGCAGCTCCGAGACCCCGGCGATGATGCCGACCCGCTCTTTTCCGAGGACGGTGACACTGGCTCTCATAGTAATCCTCCCTTATGCGTCCATGCTTCCGAGCTCGTCCAGCGGACGCTCGAAGGCGGGGATGAAATGTTCCAAAAAGTAATCGACCTCCGGCAGCTGCATCTTCTCCAGCGCAGAGCGGGTCTGGGCTTCCGCAGCCCGGAACTCGTCGTTGCCGGCCCTGCGCTCGTTGACGCATTTGACGTAGGCGCTGAGCTTGTCGGCGGCCTTGACCAGTTTATACTGCTCGCTCTGCGGATCCTCGGTCAGCGCCTCGACGTAGGCCGGGCGCATCTCCTCCGGCAGCATGGCAAGGAGCTTCGAGACCGCCAGATGCTCTACCTCGTGGTAGGCGGTGGTGATCTGCTTGCTGTGGTATTTGATGGGCGTGGGCAGGTCGCCGGTGAAGATCTCGCTGGCGTCATGATAGAGCGCCGCGGTAGCGAGGGCGTTCACGTCGCAGTCCTTCCCGAACACGTCCCTCCGGATCACCCCAAGTGCATGTGCGAACACCGCCACCTCATGGCTGTGCTCCTGGACGTTCTCCGGAATCGCGCTGCGCATGAGCCCCCAGCGTCCGATGTATTTCATTCTGGAGATCAGGGCGAAGAAATCAAAATCCTTCAACCGAACCACTCCTTTCCTTTTTGATAAAAAAGCGCAAATATTATACCACTCGCGTTCCCCTGCTGTCAATTGCTGCGCTCAGCCGAAAACAGCATGGGGAGAGTCTGAGAGGGGATGGGATTCCCCTCTCAGAAATTTGAGCGCAGCGGATCTCTTTCGCGTCTTTGACGCGAACACCAAAAAAGGACATCCGTAAGGATGTCCTTTTTTGGTGCCGCCAGCCGGACTTGAACCGGCACGGGATCGCTCCCAGTGGATTTTAAGTCCACGGTGTCTGCCATTCCACCATGGCGGCGTATGGGTTTCAGTCCTCTTTCTGCTGATCCAGCTTCAGGTTCAGATCGTCGATGGTCTGCTGCAGCTGCTCGATCTCGGCGTGCAGAGGCTCCAGCTGCTTTTTCAGCTCGGAGGCCACGATGCTCCGGTGGAACTGATACTTCGCGGTGGTTCCGCTGACCGCTGCCACTGTGGCTGCGCCTGCGGCCACCAGCAGTGCACGACGGGTCTTCGGCGTGTTGAGACTCCCCAGCAGCTTCTTTGCGAGGGTTTTGTCCACCTTCACCGCCTTTGTGCCGGCAAGGTCGATCTTAACAGGGAGCTCCTGGAGCTGTCTGGCCTGCTCCATCAGCGCTTTGGCATCTTTGAGTTTCCGTTTCATGATCGATACCCTCCTTCTGAATCGCAGCGTTTATTATACCCGCATCGAACAAAGCTGTCAACCGTCCAGCGCCCGGCGGTAGAGGACATTTTTTCCGAAGCCGGTCTCTGCGGAAACCTGCTTGCAGGCGTCTTTTAATGAAAGTCCCTCAGCCTGCAGCGCGGCAACCAGCTTGAGTGCCTCTTCCTCCGTCACGGTCTGTGCCTCCGGCTCCGCGCCCTTGAGGATCAATACAAATTCGCCCTTAGGCTGCACCTCCTGAAAGTGCGCCAGCGCACCGGAGAGTGTGGTGCGGAGGGTCTCCTCGTGGAGCTTCGTCAGCTCTCTGCATAGGGCAATCTCCCGATCCGGACCAAGGGTCTCGATCAGATCCTCCAGCGTCCGCAGAAGCTTGTGGGGCGCTTCGTAGAGGATCATGGTGCGGCGCTCGGATTTCAGCTGCTCCAGATGCTCGGTTCGGCTTTTTCCGGACACCGCGAGGAAGCCCTCAAAGCAGAACCGCTGGGTGGGCAGCGCAGAGAGCGCCAGTGCCGTCACCGCGGCGCAGCAGCCGGGGATGGCCTGCACGGTGACGTCATGCTCTGCGCAGAGACGTACCAGATCCTCCCCCGGGTCGGAGATGGCAGGCATTCCCGCATCCGTCACCAGGGCGCAGGTCTCCCCTGCCAGAAGCCTTGAAAGGATCTTCTCGCCGCTCTGCCGCTTGTTGTGCTCATAGTAGCTCACCAGCGGCTTTTTGATCTCAAAATGGTTTAAGAGCTTGGCCGTGACCCGGGTGTCCTCGGCGGCGATAAAGTCCGCGTTTTGCAGGGTCTCCAAAGCCCGCACCGAGAGGTCGCCCAGATTGCCGATGGGCGTCGCAACCAGATATAGAATTCCGCTCATATATATTACTCCAAATGGTATATTCTCCGGCTCTCGGCGGAGTCGGTGCCGTCGGGGTTGAACAGCGTCAAAGCCGGTTCGATGGTGAGGCCGGGTTTGCCGCCGCGTCTGGCTTCCAACAGGATCAGACTGGGAGCCGCGCCGGGCTTCGGCGTGACCATCCGAAGGCGTTTCGGCTCCAGACCAACTTCGGTCAAGGCGCAGCAGAGCTCCGACAGCCGCTCCGGTCGGTGGACAATGGCGAAGCTGCCGCCCCATCTGGTGAGGTAGGCCGCCGCCCTGCAAACGTCTTCCAGCGTGCAGCTGCGCTCGTCTCTGGCCTCTGCCCTGCCGGCCTCCGGGGCCGTGTAGCCACTGCCGGAGGGAAAGTACGGCGGGTTCGAGACCACCAGATCGAAGGCTCCCGCTTCCGCCAGATCGCTCCGCGCCCGCAGGTCGCCGGTAACGATCTCCGCCCGTTCGGAAAGATCATTCAGTTTCAGATTCTCCCGGCACTGCTCTGCAGCTGTTGGCTGGATCTCAATGCCGAAGGCCTCCGCCGCCGGGAACTTTTGAAGCAGCAGAATCGTGAGGACACCGCCGCCGCAGCCCAGATCCGCGATTCGTCGAATCTTCCCGCTGCCAATGGCGAAATCCGCCAGCAGCACCGAATCGGTGCCGAGAGGAAAGGCTCCGCCAGACGCCAGAAACCGGGTGCCCGGCCAGAGCTCGTCAATTTCCGGATGGTTCATTCAGCGCACGATCCCTTTGATAAACGGTGTTTTTTCCGGCGGATCCTGTTCGATGTGGTAGCAGCCCAGCAGCAGCTTGACCGCCTCCTCGGCGCTGATCTCGTCCGCCGCGTGGATGGTGCCGAGACTCTCACCGAGGTTCACATAATCTCCGACCTTCTTGTGGAGCACCAGCCCCACCCGAAGATCGATCTCACTCTCTTTGGTGGCTCTGCCGCCGCCCAGATGCATGGACACCACGCCTACGTCAGCGGCGTCGATTTGGTTTACATAACCTTCTACCTTAGAGGTGGCCTCCACCTGCACCGGAGCCGTCGGAAGCAACTTCGGATCATCGATGGCAGAGGCGTCGCCGCCCTGGGCCTCGATGAGGGTCTTCAGTTTTCTCAGCGCTGCACCGCTTTGGATGGCGTTTTGCATCATGGCTCTAGCAGCCGCATCGTCCGCCGCGATGCCGCCGGCGGTGAGCATGGCGCTGCCGAGGGTATAGCAGAGCTCCATCAGCTCCCCCGGCTCCGCGCCGTTGAGAGCGTCAATGGCCTCCCGGACTTCCAGAGCGTTGCCCACGGCGTTGCCAAGGGGCTCGTCCATGTCGGTGATGACCGCCACGGTGTTTCGCCCGGCGCCCTTGCCGATCTCCACCATCTCCGTCGCCAGTTCTCGCGCCTGCTCCGGTGTGCGCATAAAGGAGCCCGCGCCGCACTTCACGTCCAGCACGATCACGTCCGCGCCGGCGGCCAGCTTTTTCGACATGATGGAGCTGGCGATCAGCGGGATGCTGGGCACGGTGCCGGTCACGTCTCTGAGGGCATAGAGCTTCTTATCCGCCGGGTCCAGATTGGCGCTCTGGCCGGAGATCACCATGCCGACGGTCTCCACGTTGTGGAGAAACTGCTCCATGGTAAGGGCGGTGTCAAAGCCCGGAAAGCTCTCCAGCTTGTCGATGGTGCCGCCGGTGTGGCCTAGGCCGCGGCCGGACATCTTCGCCATCTTCACCCCGCAGGCCGCCATCATGGGCACCAGCACCAGAGAGGTCTTGTCCCCCACGCCGCCGGTGGAGTGCTTGTCCGCCTTGACGCCGCTGACGCCGCTGAGGTCGATGGTGTCGCCGCTGTGAAGCATGGCCAGGGTCAGGTCCAGCGTCTCCCGCCGATCCATTCCCTGAAAGTAGATGGCCATGGCCATGGCAGCCATCTGGTAATCGGGCACGGTGCCGTCGGTGAAGCCCCGGATCATCCATTGGATCTCCTCGGTAGTCAGGGCATAGCCGTCCCGCTTTTTTACGATTAGATCGTTCATTTGCATGGAAGTCACCTCCCGCGGTTTCTTATAGTTGAATTTTACCACGTTCCCAGGCAAAAGACAAGATACCGCCGCCCGCCGATGGTTCGAAGCAGTTCCGGTTTTACGCCCGGCGCATGGATCCGCTCCAGCGGGATCGCCGCGTAGCGCTTGCCGTTCCACTCCAGACGCAGGGTGCCGTCGGATTTGCGGCGCCAGACATTCTGCGGCTGCTGCTCCGGCTGCCGCTCCCCCTCCTCCGAAGCGTAGAGGATGGGTTCCGGGAGGCGGCTCCGCTCCAGCCTGCTGAGTCTTCTTCGAAGGAACAGCTTGCCGTCCGCGCCCGGCAGCATCAAGCCAAGATAAGTCTGCTTTTCCTTTCCATACACCGCCAGCCGCAGCCGCTCCGACACCGGCTCACACTTAGCGGTGAAAATCGTATAGAGCCCCTGCTGCTCAGATCGAAGGGCGCCGATGACCCGCTGATTTTGTAAAATCGGGTATTCCACTTCCATCACCTGCCGAAGCATTCTATGCCAAAAGCGCACCCCCAAATGCACGGGGATGCGCTTTTCTCAAAGTGGCCGTTCCATCAGAACGTAGTCGGTCTGGCCGATCTTCAGGTTTTTGTAAAAACCGCCGGTGACCTTGCCATCGTGGATCAGGGCACTGAAGCTTGTGGCGTTCTTGCGGATCAGATCCTGCCGCAGCAGCTCCGACAGGGCATTGCCGAGGCCCGCATGCGCCGGCGAGACCCCCATGTATGGGATCACGTATTCCTTGGGTGCTCTTCGGATCTTGAGGATCTTCCCCAGATCCCGGAGGCGGATGCTCCCTTCCACCAATGCGCCGTAGTTGGGGACGCAGATCACGAAGGCAGCCAGCTTTCCGTCCTTGTAGACCAGCTTCACCATCTCGTGGTCCAGAACGAATTTCAGCGAACCGAACAGCGAGACGAACTGCCGCTCGGTGATGGGCTGATACCCCGGGAAGGTGCTGTACAGCTCCGTCAGCAGATGGTAGATGTCCACCAGGCAGTGGTCAAAGGTCTTCGGCGTGATGGTGCGGAAGTCGTAGCCATCCTCCCGGAAGCGCGCGAGCCGCTTCACCGCTTTGGGGATCGCGTCAGACTCGACGGGGACGCGCATGTGGTTGGAAAAGTAGTGATCCGTCACGCGAAAGCCGCAAAATTCCCAGAGGCGCGGGTAAAAGGCCCTGTTGTTGGGCTCCCCGGTGAAATACCGCTGAAAGCTGGAGGTCTTGAACCGGTATCCGATCCAGAAGGAGGCGTTGTAGGGCCCCACCAGTCTGCTGCAGCCGAGGGATCTGGCTTTCTCCGCCGCGGCGTCCAGCACCAGCTTCGCAGCCTCCGGACTGTTCTCACTTTCGAAAAAACCCACGTAGCCCCTGTCATCATTGGGATAAACGGTCAGCAGGCACCGGGCGGCGCCCCAGCCGTTTTCGTCCAGTGCCAAGAAGGGATAGACCCGGAAGTTTTCGCTGAGCGGATGGGTGCCTTGTAAGAGCGCTTCCTCGGTCTTTCGATCCTGGGTGTCCCGCTCCGTGGGGTACATCCCCTTGGGCAGTTCCAGGAACCGTTTGCGCAGGAAGGCGTCGTTTTCTGCATACAGCGTATAGCGCATCTCAGCCCTCCTTCCGGTGCAGGATCCGGATGGTGCCGTTTGTGCTGTCCAGCTCCACCAGATCGCCGGTGCGGATGCCGGTGCAGGCGTTCCGGACGTTCACCATGGAGGGCTTGTGGAGCTCGCGGGTGATGATGGCAGTGTGGCTCAGCAGAGAGCCCTTTTCCGCGATAATGCCGCTGGCGTTTTCGATCAAAAAGACCCAGCCGGGATCGGTGCTTCTCGTCACCAGGATCTTCCCTCTGGTGTCCAGAGAGAGGTCGGGGCTGGTCACCACCAGCGCCTCGCCCACCGCCTTTCCCAGTGCGGCGGAGACGCCGGTGAGGGTGTCGCCGCTGCGAAGCCGGTCGGTCATGGCGCTGAGCACCCGCTTATTGCGGATCTCCCCGCGGAACACCAGACGGCTGAAGGCAGGCAGGGCTGCGTACATGGCATATTCGCGCTTCCGCTGGGTGACCAGCTTTCGGTAGTCGCCGCTCCCCTGCTCCAGCTCCTCAACGGAAAGATAGAACACATCCTCCGGGTCGTCGATGCGGCGCTGATCGAAGAGCTCCTCGCCGACAGAGCGAAAGATATATCGTATTGAGCCGAACATCCTCGTCCGATCCATTCTGGAGCGCTCCCGGTTCCGGATGCCCAGTTTGGAGCAGCGGACGAAGAAGGGGTCTTTCCCGGATGCGTTCCGGGGTTCCGGCTCTTTCAAAAGCGTAGGCTGATCCAGTCGGCCCTGAACGAAATCGTCCACCAGAGCGGGATGAGTGCGGTAGGTGTGGGTCTCCAGCTTCAGTTCCCCGAGGCAGCGGTCACCGTAGGCTTCGATGAAATCGGCCTTTGCGGTCTGATAGGCGTCGGAGTCCATGCCCTTCTGCCGCGCCACCTCGGTGAGCTCCAGGATCTTCTGCACCGGGCGCATGCTCTCCAGATTCCGGACGTCTGCCAGAGACGCCTTGTGCCGCTTGCCCGCCAAATAGGTGAACAGGAAGGCGTACATGTCGTTGATGAGGGTCACGTGCCACTTCGAGAGGATGTCCTCCAGCATGGCGTTGTAGATCTCCAGCAGGCTTGAGATCCGCTCGGGCGCGCCTTTCGCAGGGGCGGTTTGAATGCGGCGATCCAGCTCGACGGCGTATTCCTCATAGAAATCACAGAGGGCGTCCATGCGCTTCGGCGTCATCGTGACGCAGCGCAGAAGCTCGAAGGCCAGAGTTCCCTTGACCTTCCACGGTACCCGGCGCTCGGCGGCGGTGACGGTGGGGTTCTCCACCCCCAGCATCTGCTGCCAGATCTTGATGAACACGTTGGAAAACGGCAGCAGCCGCAGCACGCCGTACCAGTTGGAGATCCGGTAGTAGACCCGGCCGTTGGCCATGTCCACCATGTCCCGCAGCTCCGGATCCAGTTCATCCACAATGGGGTGCCGGTGGGTGACCTCCAGCAGCAGGGATCGGAAGATGCGGTAGTAGATCTCCTTGACGAAGCTCTGGGTCAGCGGAAGGGTCAGATCCGGGTAGCTCTCCACGATGTTGGAGCTGTCCAGAACGATGGTGTCCCCCTCCGGCAGAGCGGTGATGGGTCTTGCCTGCAGGAGCCAGACCTCCCCCTTCGACACCGCGTATTCCACGTCCGTGGGGCCGCCGAAGAGCCGCTCGCACTCCATGCCCAGATCGATCAAACGCTGGAGGGTCTCCCCTTCCAGCAGCGGCGAATCGCCGGAGCGCTCATAGTAAGAGAGGCCGTCGTCCTTGTTATAGAAATAGGAGGTGGTGTCCACCTTGTCCTCCACCACGTTGCTGCCGAGGCCGCTGCCCGCCACGATGACCAGCTCGTTTAACTGCCCCGTAGGGTTGGAGGTGAACAGGACGCCTGCGCAGTCCGCGTCCACCATCTCCTGCACCAGCACCGGGGCCTCAGCTTCGATCTCCGATGTCTTCAATCCGTGGGCACTGGCGTAGGCTTTGGCGCCGTCGCGGTAACTCTTTCGCACCTGCTCGACGGCCTCCGCAAGCTCCGATCTCGGGACGTTCAGGATCGTCTCAAACTGTCCCGCGTAGGAGAAGCCTTCGGAGTCCTCCTCCTCGAAGGTGGAACGCACGGCGAAGCGCTCCGCCTCGGAAAAATCGAGACGGAGCGGGTCTTGTGCTGTCACAACAGCGAAGGGCGGCACGGGCAGGCCGTGGGCGCGCATCCGTTGCAGATTGTCTGCTTTCATAGATCAGATCTTTCCCACCAGGAGGAAAATGACCACGGTGGCAATCATCGTCAGCTCCTGGATGTAGGTGTAGTGCTCCACCTTGGTCACCAGCTTGAACTGGGTGGGATCCTTCTTGAATCTCTGGAAGGTCCAGCACATCCATCCCACCAGGACCGCCAGCACCGCCACGCTGAGCTTCGACAGGTTCCACACCAGCACGAAGTTTGTGAAGATGTCGATGAGCACCACGAACATGGTGAAGTTGGTGGCCTTCTTGTAGCCGAAGAGCTTGGAATAGGTGACGTACTCGGTCTCGTCCTGGGGCGCCCGGATCTTGCGGGAGACCTCCCAGTACAGCGCCGGGAAGTACAGCGTGAAGCAGGCGAAGACGTTGATCAGATCCACCGTCTTGATTTTGTACTCCATCACCACGAAGGAGATGATGTAGATGTTCATGATAAACTGCACCGGGTTGTGGGTCACCAGCGCCAGAGGCAGAGATTTCTGGATCTTGTATTTCTGGAAAAACCAGATGGCCATGAGAGAACCGTAGGTGTAGAGGATGGCGCAGAACCACCGGTTTTTCATGAAGATGAAGTTCAGCGCCAGGGTCACCGGGATCAGGATGCAGAGCCAGATCCGCAGATCCTTTTTCGTTACTCTGCCTGAGGGAAGCGGACGATGAGCGAAGAGCCTGCAGTCCAGCTCGTAATCCTTAAAATCGTCCGCGATCCGCAGCCACATCAGAAAGCTAAAGACCGTGAAGCCGAGGATCAGCTCCTGGATGCCGTGGCGGGCGCAGATGCTCGCCCAGATGGTGGGCCAGGTGATGCCGTGGTTCAGCAGGACGATGAAGTAAATCTCCCCCGCGATCAGATAGCCGAGACCCAGCCGCGGCAGGATGGGGTACATCTCCTTGAAATAGATGTTCAGTCGTTTCAGCATGGTCTCTTTCCTCCGATTATTTCTCCAACCCGAACCTGGGTCTCGAAGCCCAGTCTGGTCTGCTCCAGAAGATCCTCGTCGATCTGCACGGATTTCGGTACGATCAGCAGGATCGTGGAGCCGCCGTATTCAAAATATCCCTTTTCCTGGAGCCGCTGAAATCCTGTCACCTTATGGTTCCGGATGGCGCCCACCAGCATGGCTCCCACCTCGATCTGCAGCATGGGGCCGAAGTGCTCCGTCTCCAGAAGGGTGCAGACCCGGCTGTTGCGGGCGTAGACCCGGTATTGTTCCGAGATGGCGCGCACGGTGTGCAGCTCTCCCGGGATCTTCACCGAGCTTACGACCCTGCCGGCATCCGGGAACACATAGCGGTGGTAATCCTGCACCGCCAGTCGGAACACCAGACAGTGTCCCCCGGCGAAAGGCTCCAGATCCACGCCGCCGCCCACCACCTCCCGGAGGGTATAGCGGCTGTGCTTGATGGTCAAAACCAGATCCTCCGACACCGGCCAGACACTGAGCCGGCTGTCGGCCACGGAGATGAGCTCCTCTTCTTTCGCGTCGGTGCGGTTTTCCCTTTTTCGGGTGAAGAAGTCGTTGAAGCAGGCAAACTGACTGACGTCATAGCCCGTGAGATCCACGCCGCAGCGCTCCGCGAAGGGCAGGATGTCCTTTCGGGATCGGGGAGATTTCTGATACTTTGCTCTCCACTGACTCACACGCGGATCCACCGCAATCCGAAGCAGCATCCTTCCCGGAATGGTCTCATACAAAAAACGCAGGGCCGCAGCACCGTACTCCGGCTCTTCCACATAGCGGTCTGTGCCGCGCTGCCAGATCTTCATGCCACCAGAAGGACGACGCAGATGGCGATGCCCATGACCAGCAGAAGGATGGCGCCCTTGGCGCTGGGCTTCTTCACCGGGATGTTCAACACGAAGAGCACCGCCATCACCAGCATCACGATGGCTGCGGCCACGGTCACGCCCGCAAAGTGGGTCAGCGCCGCGATGGCGTACAGCAGCGGCAGATACAGCGAAATCATGGTCACCGGCATGCCCTGAAAATACTTGGTGGCGCCGTCGGTGGTGATGTCAAACCAGCAGAGTCTGGTCACGCCGGCGAACACATAGAGGATCGCCAGCAGCACCGTCCAGACCGATCGCTGCTGGGCAATCAGGAATACCGCCGGGAAGATGACGAAGGACACGGTGTCCGCGAAGGAGTCCAGCTGGATGCCGAACTTTTTTTCCATATCCGACCTTGGGAACATGCGGGCCACGCGGCCATCAAACATATCGCAGATGCCTGCAATCAGCAGCATCAGCATGGCGATTTTCGGATCGTTCGCAAAGCAGACGCCGATCACCGCCGTCGCTATGCCCAAAAAGGTGACACAGTTGGCGAGATTGAATACGCCGATCAACAGTGGTTTTTTCATAGTTTTCCCCAATCAAAGATTCTTTCGGATATGCAGCTTATAAAGACAGAGATTCACGCCCACATGGGTGCCGGCGCCCACCAGGATGTACTGGGCGTAGCGCCGCCAGCTGATGCCGGACATGATCTTCAAAACCAGAAAGACGCCCAGCAGGGAGTCGATCTGATCCACTACGAAGAACACCTTCCCCAGACTCCCCTGCTCGGTCTTGCCCGGCCGGATGTCCACCCTCCGCTTCACGAAGCTGTTGGGCAGCTCGCAGACGGCGTAGGCAAGGCCGCTGAGAAGGCCGTATTTGAGGTTCAGCGCTGCGCTGTTGCCCCGCACCCGGTAGAGGTCGTGGAGGGCGTTCCAGCCTTTTTTCTGACATACGCTTCCCCAGACCATCTGGGAGGCCGCCGTGATGCCCACCATGGAGGAAAAGCCGATCCAGGTCTTGTTGTCACCGAAGATCCGCTTGCCGTCCTTCCAGACCTTTCCCCCGTCCATGGGGGCGCGGTGCTTCTGATACAGCGGCGTTTTCGTGAAGATCATGTTCCCCACGCCGCCCATGATCACGGGCATCCCCGTAACATAGATCCCGCGGATCAGTGCGCCAGGGCGTTCCATATGTAGATCCCCTCCATGATGAAGAATGCGCCGCCGGCCATCCAGACTCCCGCCGCGCCCAGATCCTTGATGATCTTGACCTCGGGGTGGATCTCCGGGGTGTAGAAGTCCATGATGTGCTCGATGGCGGTGTTGAGCATCTCCGCAGAAAACACGCTGCCGAGGCAGACGATGAACACCACATGCTGGAGCATGGTCACATGACACAGACAGTTGATGATGAAAAACGTGGTGCAGATCAGCAGATAGGTGCGGAAGTTTTTCTCGGTCTTAAAACCGTAAACAGAGCCCACGAGGGCATAGTAGACGCTTTCGAAAAAGCCCTTGCTTTTGGGTGGTCTTCCGTCCATGATTCAGCTCCCCTCTCCCTTCCGCAGTCTGGTGAAGATGGTGCTGTCCTTCCGCTGCTGATTTCTCAGCCAGTAGCCCGCGATCAGAGAGGAGAGCATGGTGGTGAGGATCAGCACCGTGAAAAACTCCACATTGATGATCTGATAGGAATAGGCCACGGTGGCCAGCACGATGCCGGGGCCGCCTCTGGCATTCATGGTGATGGCGAAGTTGATCTTCGCGGCAGGACGCAGATCCGTCAGCTGCAGCATAATGAGGGTGCCGATCCCCTCCAGACCGAAGGCAATGACGAAGAACAGCAGGAATCTTGCCACAGAGAAGTTGTGCAGCAGGTTCAGCTGGATGCCCACCAGGGCAAAGTAGATCGGGATGAAGAAGGAGAAGGCGAAGTTGCCGAGGGACTCCATGGCGTTCTTCACCCGCTCGTCCACGCCGGCCACGGCCTTCACCACATAGCCCACCAGGAAGGCGGCGTACATGATGTTGATGCCAACCGTATAGAGCCCCGCACAGACCAGCAGTAGGATCACGAAGCTCACGGAATAGAATGTGATGGGTTTTAAATGCTGCTCTCTCGGCTTGGTGTGATCCGAGATCAGCTTCACCACCGCGAAGAGGCCCAGCGTGATGGCCACCACGCCGATCATATCCGGCAGCCGCAGCTCCCCCGCAGAGGCGATGCGCGTCGCGGCGTTCAGGAGAATCCACAGCAGCAGATCCTGGAAGGTAGAGACCGTCAGAACCGTATTGGAGAATCTCGTGTTCATGATCCCCATGTCAAAGAAGATCTTGGAGATCACCGGAATCGACGTGATGGCGACGCCGATGGTGAACACCAGACCGAAGGAGATCTCATTTCCCATCTCCCCGATGAAACTGTCCCGGAACACCCCGATGAAGGGCAGCGCCCCCAGCATCGGCAGCACCGTGGCGCCCAGAAAGACGCACCAGATGACTCTGCCGTTGGAGCGGTCGATGTCCAGCTGGGTGTTGTAGCCCGACAGGAACATCAGAAAGATCAGCCCCAGCTGGTAGAAGATGTTCAGCACCTTCCCCTCCTCCGGATAGGCCAGGAAGATCCCGCCCATCAGATCCGGGAAAAAGTGATACAGCAGCGTGCCGCCCAAAACCAGGCCGCCCAGGATCTCGCCCACCACGCGGGGCGCCTTGATCCGCTCCATCAGGGAGCCCAGCAGAAAGGCGCTGCCTAACAAAAGAGCCAGAGCAATGAGGGTCGCGATGATCTCATGCTCTGACAGGGTCGCCAATGACATATTCGGTTTCTCCTTCTCTTTTTCTTTCTATTTCACTTTGATTTTACTATATCACAAACGACCGGGTATTACAAGAAAAATCCTGTATTGACCGCGAAACGGCAGCACTTTGTTCGCCCTCTGCATAATTCTTCCAGCTGCGCGGAAGAATGGCGGTAACTTTCTGAAATTTGGGTTGGAACTGTGACGCTTTTTGTGGTATGATAAAATGAGACGATAAAGACATATGCTTTGGATGCATGTTTCATATTCACAGGAGGTAGCATCATGCTGAATATCACGAAAGCCATCGAAAACGACAACGCGGTCTTCTCCCTGGAGGGACGGCTTGACACCATCACGGCGCCCCAGCTGGAGGAGGCCATCAAATCGGCGGTCTCGGATCTTTCCCGGCTGACGCTGGATTTTGAAAAGCTGGAGTACATCTCCTCCGCCGGGCTCCGGGTGCTGCTCATGGCCCAGAAGCGGATGGGCCAGCAGGGCGAAATGAAGGTCGTCCATGTGAGCGATACCATTCAGGAGATCTTTGAGGTCACCGGCTTTTCGGATATCCTGACCATCGAATAAACCCGCTGACATGAAGAAGGAAAAACTTCGCGGCAGCATCATCCTGCAGGTCGCGATCCTCTTTGCCCTCGGCGTGCTGGTGACGGGACTTCTGACATACTTCACCCAACAGGAGCTCTCCGGCCAGAGCGTGAAGCGGCAGACCGAGCTTTACGCCTCCCAGATCTCGGACGAGGTGGAGCGGTCTGTGACGGAGTACCCGGCCTGGGAATGGCTGTTTCACTACTGGTACACCCACGCCGACGCCATGGATATCGACTATGACGAGGAATTCACCGCCGACAGCATGACCGCCGGAAAATGCCGGCTGCTGAGTCAGCGGCATCCGAATCTGTCGCTGGAATATGCCAGAGCCGAGGAGCTGGAGCAGCTGCCGGAGGAGGATCAGAAGCTCTACGCCGAGATCACCTATTCCTGGCTTATCACGCGCTTGAATGAGATCAAGCAGGCCTGCCATGTGGACTTTCTGTTCTGCGTGGTGACCGAGGAGCCCTACGACACCCAGTTCTTCCTCTTCAGTGCAGCAGATCCCGGCGCGGTGCGCGGCACGGAGTATGAGGAGGTCTATCCCCTCGGCCATGTGGTCACCGTCGGAGAGAGCCAGCAAAACGCCATGCGCAGCGCCAGAGAGAACCACAGCTATCTGACCGACGCGGGCAACTATATGGATTACTATGCCAGCTTCTGTGAGATTAACGGCCACACGGTGCTGATCGGCATGACCTACAACCTCACCGATCTGCGCGCCAGCATGACCGCCCAGTCCAGGACGAACACGGTCTTTGCGATCCTCAACCAGATCGGCCTGTCGCTGATCTGCCTGACGCTGATCTTCATGTTCGTGCTCCACCCGCTCAAGGCGGTACAGGAGAACATCCGGCTCTATCGGGATACCAAGGACAGCCGGGAGATCACGAAAAACCTCGCCCTGGTCAGACCCCACAACGAGATCGGACAGCTCTCCGAGGACGTCACCGATCTGGCCCGGGAGATCGACAGCTACTTAAGCCGGATCGAGACCATCACCGCCGAGCGCGAGCGCGTCAACATCGAGCTGAACATGGCCACCCAGATCCAGAATTCCATGCTGCCCAATGTGTTCCCGCCCTTCCCGGACCAGGGGGAGTTCGACATCTATGCCACCATGGATCCCGCCAGAGAGGTGGGCGGCGACTTTTACGATTTCTTCCTCATTGACGAGGATCATCTGTGCATGGTCATGGCCGACGTCTCCGGAAAGGGCATCCCGGCGGCGCTGTTCATGATGGCGTCCAAGATCATTCTCTCCAGCAACGCCAAGATGGGCAAATCACCAGCCCAGGTCCTGACCGACACCAACAACGCCATCTGTGCCAACAATCCCCAGGAGATGTTCGTCACGGTGTGGATGGGCATTCTGGAGCTCTCCACCGGGAAGCTCACCGCCGCCAACGCCGGGCACGAGTATCCCGTGGTCAAGCACCCCGGCGAGCCCTATCAGCTGCTGAAGGACAAGCACGGACTGGTCATCGGCGGCATGGAGGGCATTCATTACAAAGACTATGAACTGCAGCTGCAGCCGGGCACGAAGCTGTTCCTCTACACCGACGGCGTGCCCGAGGCCACGGACGCGGAAAACCGGCTCTTCGGGACCGATCGGATGCTGGAGGCGCTGAACCGCTCCCCCGACGCCGATCCGGTGGAGGTGCTCGGAAACGTGAGAAAGTCCGTGGACGCCTTCGTGCTGGAGGCGGAGCAGTTTGACGATCTCACCATGATGTGTATCCAGTATCACGGCAGAGAGAAGGGCTGAAATGCCAGGAAGAAAGAAAAGCACGTTGCTGCATCCGCTGCGGGGCGAGCCGGTCAGCTTTGATGACACCTTTCCGCTGAACGCCCTGGGGATCGAGACCTGCTCCGAGCAGATCGATCTGCTGCTGGAGCAGCTTCGGGTAGAGCGGCAGAACCGGATCCGGATCCGGTTTTCCTTCGAGGAGTCGCTGCTCCGGCTCAGAGAGCGCTTCGGAGAGAAGGAAAGCTTCCGGCTGAAGGTCTCCAGCCGCTTCGGCAGACCGAGCATGCAGATTGAGCTGGCGGGGGACGTCTTCAACCCGCTGAGCAAGACCGCCTCGGAGCTGGAGGACTGGAGCGGTTCCCTGCTGACGGCGGTGGGCCTCTCTCCCCTTTACAGCTACTCCGGCGGGAAGAACATCCTGCGTCTGAATCTGCCGAAGCAGGGCATGAACGCCGCCATGAAGATGCTGATCGCCCTTGTGCTCGGCATTGTGTCCGGGATGACCCTGCAGGCATGTCTGTCCGGCGGAGCGCAGAATGCACTGGTGGAAAGCTTCCTCACGCCCCTCTATGATTTCTGGGTCCGGATGCTGACAGTTCTCTCCGGCCCGGTGGTGTTCCTGATGGTCTGCACCTCGGTTTTGAACACCCGCACCATCGAGGAGGAGGGCGGCAGCAGCCGTCGG
>CADCQK010000031.1 GCA_902803575.1 Oscillospiraceae bacterium | reverse complement strand
CTTTCATGCGCATCTGCTCCGGAAGATTCGAGCGGGATAAAGAGTACCTCCACGTCCAGGGCGGCAAGGTTTTAAAATTGGCCCAGCCCCAGCAGATGATGGCCCAGGAGCGCGCCATCATCAACGAGGCCTTCGCCGGTGACATCATCGGTGTGTTCGACCCCGGCATCTTCTCGATCGGCGACACGGTCTGCTCGGCCAAAAAGAAGGTGCGCTTCGAGGGCATCCCCACCTTCGCGCCGGAGCATTTCTCCGTGATCTCTCAGGTGGACACCATGAAGCGCAAGCAGTTCACCAAGGGCGTCACCCAGATCGCCCAAGAGGGCGCCATCCAGATGTTCCACGCCCCCAACTCCGGCATGGAGGAGGTCATCGTGGGTGCCGTGGGCGTGCTGCAGTTCGAGGTGCTGGAGTACCGTTTGAAGAACGAGTACAACGTGGACATCCGCAGAAGAGATCTCAGCTACGGCTACATCCGCTGGATCGAAAAGACCCCCAAGAAGCCCGACGAGCTGAATCTCGCCAGCGACACCCGCTGGGTGCAGGACTTCCACGGAAAGGATCTGCTGCTGTTCAACAACGAGTGGTCCATCCGCTGGGCCGAGCAGAAAAATGAGGGTTTGGAATTGTCCGAGTTCAGCCGGAACTGGTAAGAAAAATATTTTAAAATTTTCAAAAAAATAAAAAGGATTTTCCGAACAAATGTAGTATTAGGGTATTGCAAGGCTATTTTTGCAATACCCTGATTCTTGTTGAGGAGGGATTCTCATGGAGGATGCGAGACGGGCGCGGGAGGCGGCGGAACGGCTGCTGATCGGCCCCTATGGGGTGCTCTCTGAAAACTCCAGAGGCAGACGCGAGCCCGAGGAAGACTGCACCATGCGCACCTGCTTTCAGCGGGACATCGACCGCATCACCCACTCCAAATCCTTCCGGAGACTGAAGCACAAGACCCAGGTGTTCCTGCAGCCCGAGGGCGACCACTACCGCACCCGCCTGACCCACACGCTGGAGGTCTCAAGGCTCGCGCGGACCATCAGCCGGGCGCTGCGGCTCAACGAGGATCTCACCGAGGCCATCGCCCTGGGTCACGATCTGGGCCACACCCCCTTCGGTCACGCCGGGGAGCGGGCGCTGAACGCCATCTTCACCGGCGAGGGCTTTCGCCATTATGAGCAGAGTCTCAGAGTAGTGGATCGCCTGGAGCGGGAGGGCAGAGGATTGAATCTCTGCGACGAGACCCGCATCGGCATCTTGAACCACACCACCGGGGAGCCCAGAGACACCCTGGAGGCCGACGTGGTGCGGCTCAGCGACCGGGTGGCCTACATCAATCATGATCTGGACGACGCCATCCGCGGCGGCATCGTTAAGCCCGAGGACGTGCCCGAGATCGTCCGGGAACGGATCGGCAACCGGAACTCCGAGCGGATCAACTCCATCCTCACCGACATCATCGAACACAGCCAGAACGGCGTTTTGCAGATGTCGCCCGACATGCAGGAGGCGGTGGACACCTTCCACAAATATATGTTCGAAGCGGTCTACCACAACCCCGTGGCCAAGGGCGAAGAGCGGAAGGTGGAGGACATCCTCGCCGCCATCTGGAATTACTACGTCAGGCACATCGGCGAGCTGCCGTCACTCTACCAGAGTGTGGCATTGGAAGAGGGCCCAGAGCGGGCGGTCTGCGACTACGTCTCCGGCATGACCGACAGCTACACCATGGAGGTCTATGGGAAGCTGTTTATTCCGGCCGCGTGGAGCATTAAGTGAGGTTGGAATAAACTCCGCCCCGGGGGGATGCGGATTGCCACACCATACGTGACACCCCAAATCTCTGATTTGGTCGGTGGAACTTATGCGTCAGCTGTGTGCGCACTGGTTCGCAATGACATTCTTTTTTAGTCCTTTGCAAAATCTAACACCCCAATCAATCAAACCTATACCATTACTTTCCGGAAAGGAGGTCAAACCCATGGCATTCTCCGAGCTCTTTTTGCAGGAGCTGGCGGAGCGCAACGACATCGTGGACGTGGTCAGCGGCTACGTCCAGCTCACCAAGCGCAGCGGGTCCAATCTGTTTGGCCTCTGCCCCTTCCACAGCGAAAAGACGCCCTCGTTCTCCGTAGCGCCGGACAAGCAGATCTATCACTGCTTCGGCTGCGGCAAGGGCGGCAGCGTCATCAGCTTCATCATGGAGATTGAGAACCTCTCCTTCCCCGACGCGGTGGCCTTTCTGGCTCGAAGAGCGGGTATGGCGATCCCGGAGCAGGAGGACGATCCCAACGCCAAAAAGCGGGAGCGGATGCTCTCCTTAAACCGGGACGCGGCCAGGTTTTTCTATGAGCAGATGAAGGCTCCCTCCGGCGCGCCGGCAAGGGAATATCTGCAAAGACGCCAGCTCAGCGGCCGCACCGCCACGAACTTCGGTCTCGGCTTCGCGCCGGACACCTGGACCAGCCTCACCGACGCCATGAAGGCCAAGGGCTACTCCGAGCACGAGCTTTTCGACGCGGGCCTGGTCCGCCACGGGAAGAAGGGCGGTGTCTACGACACCTTCCGCAACCGGCTCATGTTTCCGGTGATCGACGTCCGCGGCAACGTGATTGGCTTCTCCGGCCGCATTCTCGGCGACGGGGAACCGAAGTATATGAACTCCCCGGAGACCATCGTCTTCAGCAAAAGCCACAATCTCTTCGGTCTGAATCTGGCGAAGAAGTCCAAAATGGGCTTCATCATTCTGGTGGAGGGCAACGTGGACGTGGCGAGTCTCCATCAGGCGGGCTTCGACTGCGCGGTGGCCTCTCTGGGCACCTCTCTGACCCCGGAGCAGGCCAGGCTTTTAAGCCGCTACACCAACGAGATCGTCATCGCCTACGACTCTGACGGCGCCGGACAGAAGGCCGCCCAGCGGGCCATCGGCTTGCTGGAAAAGCTGGACATGCGGGTGCGGGTGCTCCGGATGGAGGGCGCCAAGGACCCCGACGAGTACATCAAGAATTTCGGTGCCGACGCCTTCCGGAATCTGCTGGAGGGGTCGGAAAATCACATCGAATACCGGCTCCAGAGCGTCCAAAGGAAGTATGATCTCCAGGTGGACGAGCAGAAGGTCAGCTACGTCAAGGAGGCCGCCGGGGTCATCGCCCAGCTCCCCGGAAGTGTGGAGCGGGAGGTCTACGCCATGCGGGTGGCGGAGCAGGCAGGCATCCCCAACACCGCCGTTTTGGACGAGATCAAACGCCAGCGGAAAAACAAGCTCCGCACCGCCCAGCGGGAGCTGACCAGAGAGCAGCTGCGCCCCGTGCGGCAGCAGGAAAAGCGCAGCGGCGTCCGCTACGACAACCCCCACTCCGCCGCCGCCGAGGAAGGGATCATCCGGCTGTTATATCTGGACAGCGCATTGTTCCATTCGGTGCAGCCGCCGAAGCCGGAGCAGTTTTCCTCCCCGGAGCTGCGGCACATCTTCACGGTGCTGCTGGAACACGCGGAGCAAAAGCGTCCGGTGTCACTGGCGGCCCTGGGCGAGACGCTGAGCAATCAGGAGCTGCAGATCCTCACCCGGATCATTCAGCGCGACGACGCGAGCGACCGGCGCGAACAGGCGCTGGCTGACTATATCAACATTCTCAACACCGACAGCCTTGTCAGCGGGGAAACCGATCTCAGGGCTTACGCAGAAAAACTCAAGGAACGAAAGGGATACGGAGGTACAAAATGAGCAAAAAAAAGGAAGCGACGCCCACGCCTGAGGAGCTGGAGGCCATGGCCGACGCCATGCTGGCCGGCGACGGCAAAAACGGCGATGCCGTCAAGTCCAGAGAAGAGCAGATCGCTGAGCTGATTGAGCGCAGCAAGAAGGATAAAAAGCTCTCTGATAAGGACAAGCAGATCCTGGAGGAGTTGAATCTCAGCTCGGACGAGGAGAAGGCCCTCTACGATCAGCTGGACGCCGCCGGTGTGGATTACGCCGGTGTGGACGACGTGCTGCCGCCGCTGGACGACGCCAACCCCGAGCTGGAGGAGATCCAGGAGATCGAGGAGATCACCGAAGAGGAGCTGGCCGACACCGACGCCATGGCCGACAGCTTCTCCACCGACGACCCGGTGCGCATGTACCTCAAGGAGATCGGCAAGGTGCCGCTGCTCACCCCCGATGAGGAGCGCGCCCTGGCCATGAAGATGGCGGAGGGCGACGAGGAGGCCAAGCGCCGCATGGCAGAGGCCAACCTCCGTCTGGTGGTCAGCATCGCCAAGCGCTATGTGGGCCGCGGCATGCTGTTCCTCGACCTGATCCAGGAGGGCAATCTGGGTCTGATCAAGGCCGTGGAGAAGTTTGACTACGAGAAGGGCTACAAGTTCTCCACCTACGCCACCTGGTGGATCCGGCAGGCCATCACCCGCGCCATCGCCGACCAGGCCCG
>CADCQK010000030.1 GCA_902803575.1 Oscillospiraceae bacterium | reverse complement strand
CAACCGCGGCTTAAAACTCTCCGGCGGCGTCTACACCGAGCTCTACGAGACCCAGTTCCGGGTGGCCATCACCGAGGACACCCTCCAGACCCGCGCCGCACAGCCGGGGGAGACCGAGCGGCTCATGCGCATCTGGCGGCAGTCCGACCGGAGCGCCCAGAGCTTCCTGCCGGAGTCCTATTTCAACCAGAAGGCCCAGTCCGTCCTGGACACCCTCAAGGAGGGGGACGTCTACGTGGTGGACGGCGAGGCCGGCGGCGAGGACAGTGTGCTGGGCTTCATCGGTCTGAGAGAAGACCGGATCGCCGGCTTCTTCGTGGATCAGCGTCTCCAGTCCCAGGGCCTCGGCAAGCGGCTGCTGGACTTCGTCAAGGCGCGCAACGACACCCTCAGGCTCCAGGTCTTTCAGAAAAACCGGGGCGCCGTGCGGTTCTACACCCGAGAGGGCTTCACCGTGGTCTCCGAGTCCACCGACCCCGCCACCGGGGAGGTCAAGCTGGAGATGCAGTGGACACGGCCCCTGGAGCTTGGGGAAACCGGTTGACATAATATTTTTCATTCCAAGAAAAACACGCGCCTCGGAGCGATCCAAAGCGCGTGTTTTGATCTGATTTTCGTTACCGCTTGGTGACGGTGCAGCTGGTGACCTTGCCGACGATGCCGTAATCCGAGGCCAGGTTATTCAGCTTGCGCATGAGGCGCTCCTTCTGGCTGTTGACGATGGTGACGGCCAGCTTTTCCTTCTGGTTCTTGTTCATGGCCTTCAGCACGCCCTTGACGATCTTGGTGGTGGTCTCGGGGGTCTTGCAGGCCAGCTTCAGCGCGGGGTTCAGGTCGCCGTTCTTGCTCAGGGTCTCAAACACCAGCGGCAGCTGGGAGTCGAGGCGGTCGGAATAGTCAATATCTTCTACGGTGAAAGTGATCTCGATCATTTTGGTTCCTCCTGTAACAGTTTCAGTTTGACAGAATGAAGGTATTATAACAGATATTTTTTGCAATTTCTACCCCAAAAGCAACGAAACTGTGTTACAATGAGAAAAAAGAAATTGGGAGGTATGCTCATGTCCGCGAGAAAGCGTCGTCTGATCGCGCTGCTGCTTGTCATGGTCCTGCTGCTCGCGGGCTGCGGCAGCCTGAATTTTTCCAGCGCCGAGGCCCCGGAGATCATCCAAACCGACGGCAGCACTTTGGGGGACCGGACTCCCTGGTGCACCGCCAACCCGGATCTGGCCTCAGAGCTGCGTGCCGCCATCGAGCGGGAGGAGAATGTGACCATCCAGGGCTGGGACACGGACGTCATCGCCGCCTGTCTGGACGAGCTGATGGAGGAGCCGGAGCTGTTCTGGTTCCGGGGCTACCACGTCACCGCCACCACCGGTCTGCGCACCAACGCGGAGATCACCTTCACCTGGCTCTATGAGGACGGCCCGGCGAAGTATCAGGCCCTCTGCGCCAAGTGCGACGAGATCCTGCAATACGCCCCGGTGTGGGACGATTACGAGCTGGCACTGTATCTCTACGAGTGGCTGGAGCGGAACGTGACCTATGCGGAAAACGAGGGCTATGACCAAACTGCCTACGCCGCCATCTGCGAGGGCAGCGCAGTCTGCGGCGGCATCGCGGACGCCTTCGCCTTTCTGCTGCGGTACGCGGGGCGGGACGCCTGCACCGTCACCGGCGACGCCTGGCAGGACGGGGAGAAGTCCACCCACGCCTGGAACTACGCGGTGCTGGATGGGGCGGTCTACGGCTTCGACCCCACCTGGGACAACACGGACATGTTTGACGCCAACGGGGTGGAGTATCAGGCCCACGACTGGTTTGCCCTCACCAGCGAGCAGATGAACACCGCCCACACGCCGAATACCGAAAATGCCATCACCGCCACCGCCAACGCGGACAATTACTATATCCGGCAGAACTGCCTCATCACCGAGGACAGCATGGACGCGGTCTACAACGCCATCCAGCCGCAGTTTGCCGCCGGCAGCAACGCGCTGACCTTCCGCTGCGCCAGCAGGACCGTGTTCGACACCGTCTGCTTCCGGCTGTTCGATCTGCAGGAGATCTCCTCCGTCCTCAGAAGGATGGGTGCCATCGGCTACGGGAATTACACGCTGACCTATACCCAACAGCCTGATTTGTTTTCTGTGACCATATATTTGTGAGATTTGACGGAAATTCTTCGAAAAATTAAATAATTCCCGTCAAATAGCACAATAAAAATGGATGAAGTTTTGGCATCCCGTCAATTGACGGAACGGATCTTTATGCGTATAATGAAGTCAGAAAGCAGGTGAGGGACACCAAAACCCCATAAAGCTTTCATTAAATAGAAGGTCATTCGAGTTCGACCAGGAGGTGGGTCCCAT
>CADCQK010000029.1 GCA_902803575.1 Oscillospiraceae bacterium | reverse complement strand
CCGGAAAAATAGGATCACACGCTCGAAAAAACCCTCGAAGCAGACTGCTCCGAGGGCAAAGAATCATCAATTACTGATGCATCCTCGGCAGGATTTACCGTTTTCGCGACCTGCTGTCTTTGGAGCGCCAGAACAATATAGCAGAAAAACGCTGGGCTGTCAATAGTTTTTGAGAAAAATCTCAAAGATTTCCTGTTCCGTACATTAACGCAGTCAGCGCCATCACCGGGGCAGTCTCGCACCGAAGGATCCGGGGGCCCATGGCGCAGATGCTCAGACCCACCTGTCGTGCCAGCTCCGCCTCGAAGGGCTCAAAGCCGCCCTCGGGCCCGGTGATGATGGCGGCGGTCTCGGCGTCGGGCTTCGCCTCCACGGCTTCGCGGATGGAGATCCTCTCGCCGGTTTCATAGAGGAACAACCCCAGATCGCAGTGGACGGCCTTGTTCAGCACTTCCCCGAAATCCTCCAGATAATACACGTGAGGGATCACGCCGCGGCCGGACTGCTTGGCTGCCTCCTCGGCGATGCGGCGCCAGCGCTCCAGCTTCTTTTCGATGTTGTTGGGCTTGGCGATGCAGCGGGTGCACTGGAAGAAAAAGATGTCCGCCGCGCCGGCCTCGGTGCATTTCTGCACCAGATAGTCCCCGCGCTCACCCTTGGGCAGTCCCGCCAGGACTGTGGTGCGGACGCTGGGCTCCGCCGCCGAGGGCTCGGAGCGGAGGATCTCCACCTCGGCGGAACCCTCGCCCACGTGGAGGATGTTTCCGATGAAGTCGGTGCCGTCGCCGTCGCAGAGGGTGACTTCCTCGCCGGGCCGCAGCCGCAGCACTTTAATGTGCTCGGCGTCCTTGCCCTGGATGACGGCTCTGGCGCCGGTGAGGTTGGTGCCTGCCATGAAAAATCTAGCCATGTCAATCTCCCTTTTCGTAGGTTCCGAGAATGAATTCGATCTCCGTCTCCAGCTGCTCCACGCCCTGCAGCTTCGCGCGGTCCCGGTCGGAGGTATGGAAGTAATAGGGCGTCATGCGGAACACCGCCTCGATGTCCGCCGGGGTCCGGAGGGTGATCCGCGCGCTGACCTTGTCTTTTTGCACCAGCCGCAGGGAAGCGGTCTGGGGCAGCTGCTCGTCGTTTTCGTAGGGGGTGTCGTATAAAAGCGCCTTCAATCCGAACAGATGCCGGGCGCCGGGCACCACGGTGATCAGCCGTCCGCCGGGCTTCAGCACCCGCAGAAACTCAGACTCGTGGAAGGGCGCGAACAGGTGCGTGGCATAGTCCATGGAGTTGCTTTCAATCGGGATCGCCGCCATGTTCGCCACGAAGTACGTGCCGCCGCCCCGCTTGGCCGCCAGCCGTACCATCTCTCTGGAGAGGTCGAAGCCGTAGACCGTGAGCTTCGGGTTTTCCGCCAGGGCAGCGGTATAGTACCCCTCGCCGCAGCAGATGTCCAGCAGGCTGCCCTCAGCGTCGGAGAATCGCTCCACCAGCGCGTCTTTCAGCGGTGCGAAGTAGCCACGATTCAGAAAGTCTCTCCGGGATCGGGCGGAGAACTTGTCGTCCCCCATGGAGTCCCCCGGCTTGGAGGTGCGCAGGAGGTTTACATAACCTCCCTTTGCCCGATCGAAGCTGTGCCCGTTTTCGCAGACATAGACGCGCTCCTGCAGCGTGAGTGTTTCGCCGCAGACCGGGCAGATCAGCATGGTGGTCACCTCCTGGGGAATGTTTGCACCCAGCATATCACATCATCGTGGGAAAAACAAGAATCCTATTTTCAAATCCGGGAAATCGTGCTATAATGTTTTATTATCAATGAAAAGGAGCGGTGGCCATGGAACGGACGAGAGTGGAGCTGTTGCCGAATGTGTGGCTCACGGCGGTGCGGGACCGGGAGCGGCCCCACAGCTGCCTCCGGGCGGCACTGGTGAGCCAGCTGGATCGGGAGAACGCCGGCATGAACGCACTGCTGCCGGACGTGCTGCTCTGCGGCAGCGCCCAGCATCCGGGCTCTGAGCAGGTGCAGGCTGCCTTCAAGGCCCTCGGCGGTGATGTAAAGCCGCTGGTGCGGAAATACGGCGAGATCCAGACCGTGGGCATCGCGGCCACGGCGGCCAACGATCCCGGAAAGCTGGAGACTTTTGCCCAGACCTTCTCGAACCTGCTGCTCGCGCCGGACACCCGCTTCGGCCAGCTGAAGAAGGAATCTGTGGAGCAGGCCCTTCAAAAAGCGGAGGAGCGGGAGGACAATGATCCCTTCGCGCCGCTGATCGGCCACCTCTGTGCCTTTGAGGATTTCGCAATCCCCGCATTCGGGGAGCTTCCGGAGGCAGGGCCGAACTTCTATCAGAAGCTCACCAAGCACTACCGCGGCTGGCTCGCCACATCCCCGGTGGAGCTCTATTACTGCGGCGGTGCCCCTGCGAAAGAGGTCATCCGCGTGCTCACCGACGCCTTTGTGACCCTGCCGAGAGAGGAGCCGGAGGACGAGGAGCTGGAGCTGGGCACCGACGTGCGCCTGAACGCCATCGAAGCGGAGCCCAGGATCCTGGACGCCTCCGAGGAGGGCACCCGCTGGTTTTCCGCCGGCTGGAGACTGGGGGACATGATGGAGGATCCCGACCCCGCCGTCGCGGAGGGGGTTGCCTGCGTGATCGGCTATCTGGCGCGGCTGGTGGAGCCGGAGGTGCGGCTGGATCTGCACAAGGGGCTACTGATGCTCCGCTGCGAGACGGAGCCGGAGGAAGCCGAGCTGAAGCTGGATCTCATGAAAAACATCGTGGACATCGTAAAAACCGGCGGCTTCTCGGCGGCGGCGCTGGACATGGGCAAGAAAGCCCGGATCGCGGCGCTGCTGGAGCTCGAAGCGGACGACCATCTGCTGGAGGATTTCTGGCTCAGCGAGACCCTTTTGGGACTGGACTGGGCGCCGGACGAATACGCCGCATTTCTGGAGGAGGTGTCCCCCGCCGAAGTGGTGAAGGCCGCTGCGGGGCTGGAGCTGGACGCCATCCTGCTCAACTGATTTCTCGGAAGGAGAACCATTATGCAAACAGTACTGCGGGAGGCGGTCATCAGCTTCCCCATGTTCGGGCTCACCATGAACCCGCCCTCATCCTTTACCTTGTTCGGCCGCGTCTTTTATCTCTACGGCGCAGTGGTGGCCCTGGGCTTCCTGCTGGGCATCCTTTACTGCGCCAGCCGGACGGAAAAGCTGGTGGGCATCACCAAGGACGACATGTACGACTTCGTCCTCTGGCTGATCCCCACGGCCATCATCGGCGCAAGACTCTACTACGTGCTGTTCCGGCTCAACGAGTACGAGAGCTTCTGGGACATCTTCAAGGTCTGGGAGGGCGGCCTCGCCATCTACGGCGGCGTCATCGCGGGCGCGCTGCTGGTGTATCTCTGGTGCAAAAAGCGGAAGATCCCCTTCGGCGCCCTGGGCGATCTGAGCGTCTACGGGCTCTTGGTGGGGCAGACCATCGGCCGCTGGGGCAACTTCCTGAACCGGGAGGCCTTCGGAAGAGAGACGGATATCTTCTGCCGGATGGGCCTTGCCATGCCGGGGAAGAACCCGGTCTACGTGCACCCCACGTTCCTCTATGAGAGCCTTTGGAACCTGACGGGCTTTCTGGTGCTGCATTTCTATTTCAAGAAGCACAAGCGGAAGTTCGACGGTCAGATCACGCTGCTGTACATCGCCTGGTACGGCCTCGGCCGCGCCATGATCGAGGGGCTGCGCACCGACAGTCTCTATCTCGGCAGCACCGGCATCCGCGTCAGCCAGCTTTTGGCGGCGGTCAGCTGTGTGGCAGCCATTGTGACGCTCCTGCTGCTCCTGAGACGCAGCCCCCAGCCGGAGCTCTATGTGGATAAGGTGAACGCACAGAAGGCCGCAGAGGCCACCCAGGAGCCTCCTCAGGAGCCTGCGGAAGCTGCCTCCGAGGAACCGGAAGAGAAACCCACTGAAGAAAACCAAACCGAATAAAAACAAAAAACCGCACCCCGAGGGGTGTGGTTTTTGAGTTCTGGTATTAGAGTGAAAGTAATTCGGGATTGAAACGGCCATTCTGTTTGAATAGTCCCAGAGGGAATACCTCGTCATCGTTTCCGTGGAGTTGCTGCCATTTTTCGGCTAGTTCCTTTAACTCCTTCGCAGTAATCAAAAGAATGATTGTATCATTAATCATAGCATAAAATGAAAAAGCCACCGGGATGCCCGATGGCTTTAATGATTTGCGTTGTTTATCGAATCTGTCCGTCGCCGCGGATGATGTATTTGTAGGTGTTCAGCTCCTCGAGCCCCATGGGGCCGCGGGCGTGGAGCTTCTGGGTGGAGATGCCCATCTCGCAGCCGAGGCCGAACTCTCCGCCGTCTGTGAAGCGGGTGGAGACGTTCACATACACCGCCGCGGAGTCCACCAGAGCTGTGAACTTGCTGGCATTTTCCTCGTTCCGGGTCAGGATGCCGTCGCTGTGGCCGGTGGAGTGCTGCGCGATGTGAGAAATGGCGGCGTCCACGTTCGGCACCACTGCTACGGCGAGAATGTAGTCGAGGAATTCCCGGTCAAAGTCGTTCTCACCTGCGGGGACGCCCTCGATGATGCCGGCGGCCTTTTCATCCAGCCGCAGCTCCACCGGGACGAGGCCCTGCGCTGCCCGGTCATCCACCAGCCGCTGTTTCAGCTTCGGCAGGAACTCCGCCGCCACCGCCTCGTGCACCAGCAGCACCTCTTCCGCGTTGCAGACGGAGGGCCGGCTGGTCTTGGCGTTTTCGATGACGTTCAGAGCCTTGTCCTGGTCGGCACTCTCGTCCACGAAGATGTGGCAGATGCCGGTGCCGGTCTGGATGCAGGGTACCTTGGCGTGCTCCATGCAGCGGCGGATCAGCCCCGCGCCGCCTCTGGGGATCAGCAGATCCACGAAGCCCACCGCCTCCATGAGCTCATTGGCGCTGTCGTGGCTGGTATCCTCCACGAAGCCCACCAGCTCCGACGGGAGCCCCGCGTCCTGAAGTCCCAGATGGATGGCGTTCACGATGGCGGCGTTGGAGCGGAAGGCCTCCCGCCCGCCGCGGAGGATCACCGCGTTGCCGCTCTTCAATGCCAGCACCGCAGCGTCGGAGGTGACGTTGGGGCGGCTTTCAAAGATGATGGCCACCACGCCCAGGGGCACGGAGGTCTTCTCGATCACGATGCCGTTGGGGCGCTCGATCCTTCGAATCACCTTGCCCTCAGGATCCGGCAGCTCCACCACCTCCCGCACGCCCTGGGCCATGCCGGCGATGCGCTCCGGCGTCAGGGTCAGACGGTCGATCATCACGCTGCCGTAGCGGTCCTTCGCGGCCTCCACGTCCTCCCGGTTGGCGGCGAGGATGTTCTCCTGCTCGCTGAGGAGCCGTTCGGCGATGCGCTCCAAAGCGGCGTTCTTGCGTTCTCTGGATGCGGCGAGGGTCGGCAGCGCGGCCTTGGCCTCTCTAAGAATGTCCTGTGTCAGCTTCATGCCTGTTTCCTCCCGATAAATCTGGTACCGACGGCTTTCCCGTCGAGAATGTCATAGAGAACGGCGGGGTCGGCGCTGTTGCAGATGATCATGTCCGCGCCGGCCTCCATGCAGAGCTTGGCGGCGGCCAGCTTGGTGACCATGCCGCCGGTGGAGAGCTTCGTTCCGCCGCCGGAGGCCCCCGCCAGCATCTCCGGGGTGATCTCGGTGACGGTGTCGATCAGCTTCGCGTCGGGGTTTTTCCTGGGGTCTTCTGTGAAAAGCCCGTCGATGTCGGACAGGATGATCAGCAGATCCGCCTTGACGCTCACGGCCACCAGCGCGCTCAGGGTGTCGTTGTCGCCCACGGCGATCTCGTCGGTGGCGACGATGTCGTTTTCGTTGATGACCGGCAGGGCGCCCAATTCCAGCAGCCTTTGGGCCGCGTTGATAAAGTTCCGGTGCCGCCCCTCGTCTCTCAGATCCTCGCCGGTCAGGAGGATCTGGGCCACGGTGTGGTTGTAGGCCTGGAACAGCTCGTCGTAGACGTACATCAGCTCGCACTGGCCCACGGCGGCGGCCGCCTGCTTGGTGGGCATGTCGGTGGGGCGCTCCGGGAGATTCAGCTTCCCGACCCCCATGCCGATGGCGCCGGAGGACACCAGCAGCAGCTCGTGCCCGGCGTTTTTCACGTCGCTGAGCACCTTGCACAGAGCCTCCACATGCCGGATGTTCAGCCGCCCGGTGGCGTGGGTCAGCGTGGAGGTGCCGACCTTGATGACGATTCGCATTGCAATGCCTTCCTTGTTATGAATTACAGCTCCGTCGGGACAAACTTTTTCCCGTCGAACTGCCAGATTTCCCGAAATCCCGCGTCCCGCGCGGCCTGTTCCGCTTCTGCGTAGCCGAAATCCACGGTGTCCGCCCCATGGCTGTCGGAGGTGATGGTGAGTTTTCCGCCCAGATCGTGCAGCTCCCGCAGGAGTCGGTTGGAGGGGTAAAACTCCGTCCGGTAACCGCGGCTGACGGCGCCGGTGTTCAGCTCGAAGATCTTGCCGGCTTTCACCAACTTCTCCATGGCGGTGAGGGCAGCGTCCCGATAGCGCTTGCTGCTCACGTTGAACAGCTGCTCCGGCTCGTCAAACTTGGTCAGCAGATCGAAATGACCAACGATGTCCGCCTCCGGGATCTCCGAAATGGTCTGCACCCTCTGAAAATACGTCTCGGCGCAGGCGTCGGCGTCCCCGTCGAAGGCCAGAACGATCATCCGTCTGGAGCGTTCTCTGGTGTCGTCCATGGACCAGGTTGCGCCGTTGGCCACGATGCCGTGGACGGAGGCGATCACGTAGTCGAAGCCTTCCAGATACCCTTTGTCCGACAGCAGATCATATTCAACGCCGCAGTAGACCTCCAGCTGCTCCGCGTAAGCTTTTTCCAGCCGCTGCATCTCTTGTTTGAATGCCTCCACCCGCTCCGGCCTGCAGGTCCAGACCTCGTCGGGGATGGGGCTGTGGAGGCTGCTTCCGAAGATCTTCAGCCCGGCGGCAGCGGCGGCGCGCACCATCTCCTCCGGTGCGGCTTTCCCGTCGTCAAAAAGAGAGTGGGTGTGGAGGGACTGGGTCATGGTTTTGTAGGACTTCATACCCTTACTTCATCTTCTCCTGCTTCACCTTGTGGTCGATGACGTGCCGGGAGGCCATTTCGGCCCGGATGTCGTCGAGGGTGATGCCCATGTCCAGCATCAGCACCATGGCGTGATACATCAGATCGCCCAGCTCGTAGATCGTGTTGGCCCGGTCGTCGTCCTTGGCGGCGATGATGACCTCGGTGCTCTCCTCGCCCACCTTTTTCAGGATCTTGTCCCGGCCTTTTTCGAAGAGGTAGGAGGTGTAGGAGCCCTCTTTCGGCGCGTCCTTGCGGCCCTGGAGCATATCCATCAGATCCTGATACCGGAACCCGGGCTGCGCTTCACCCTCGTAGACCGGCTGGAAGAAGCAGCTCTCCGCGCCGGTGTGGCAGGCGGGGCCGTCCTTCCGCACCTCCACCACCAGCGCGTCGGCGTCGCAGTCGGCGGTGATGGAGACGATGTGCTGCACGTTGCCGCTGGTCTCTCCCTTGCGCCAGAGTTCCTGTCTGGAGCGGCTGAAGAAGCAGGTGCGCCCCTCCTCCATGGAGTTTTTCAGACTCTCTGCGTTCATGTAGGCCAGGGTCAATACCTGTTTGGTCTCCGTGTCCACCACGATGGCGGGGATGAGGCCTTTTTCGTCGAATTTCAGTTCCTCTATGTTCAGCATTTCGCGTTATCTCCTTACCAGAATTCCGTTTTCCGCCAGCGTCTGCTTCAGCGTCGGGATCTCCACCTCACCGAAGTGGAAGATCGAGGCGGCGAGGCCTGCGTCCACCTTCGGCAGCGTCTGAAACAGCGTCACAAAGTCCTGGATCCCGCCCGCGCCGCCGGAGGCGATCACCGGGATGTTCACCACCTGACACACCGCGTCCAGCATCTCCAGATCGAAGCCCTGCTTCACCCCGTCGGTGTCGATGGAGTTGAGGACGATCTCGCCGGCGCCGTCCGCGACGCCCTGTTTGATCCATTCGATGGCGTCCATGCCGGTGTCCTCCCGGCCGCCCTTGGCAAAGACGCGAAACTGCCCGTCCACCCGCTTGGCGTCCACGGAGAGCACCACGCACTGGTCGCCGTAGAGCCGGGCGGCCTCGGAGATCAGCTTGGGGTTCCGGATGGCGCCGGAGTTCACGCTGACCTTGTCGGCGCCGCATTTCAGCACCCGGTCGAAGTCCTCCACGGTGTTGATGCCGCCGCCCACGGTCAGCGGAATGAAGATCTGCTCCGCCACACGGGTGAGGATGTCGGTGAAGAGCCTGCGCCCCTCGTGGGAGGCGGTGATGTCGTAAAACACCAGCTCGTCCGCCCCGTGGTCGGAGTAATACTGGGCCAGCGCCACCGGGTCAGACACGTCGTTCAGACCCAGAAAGTTCACGCCCTTGACGACCCTGCCGTCCTTCACGTCCAGACAGGGGATGATCCGTTTGGTAATCATGGGATTGCTCCTTTATCTTGCTGCTTCCAGCGCGTCGCGGAGATCCACCGCGCCGGTGTAGTAGGCCTTGCCGAGGATGGCGCCGTAGAGCCCGGCGTCCCGCAGGGCCCGGATGTCCTCCAGATCGGACACGCCGCCGGAGGCCACGATGTCCAGATCGAAGTCGGCGTTCAGGGTCTCATACAGCCCGCGGTTGGTGCCGCGCATGGCCCCGTCTCGGGAGATGTCGGTGACGATGATGGTCTGCACGCCGAGGCTCTGGAGCACGGCGCAAAATTCCTCGCAGGTGGTCTCACTGGTCTCGGTCCAGCCGTGGGTGGCGACGAGGCCGTTCCGGCAGTCCACACCGACGGCGATGTGGGCGGCGTATTTTGCTACCATCCGCTCTAGGAAGTCACGATCCTTCAGCGCTGCGGTGCCGAGAATTACCCGCTCCACGCCGGCGTCGAGGTATTTTGCCACGGTGTCGTCATTGCGGATGCCGCCGCCGATCTCCACCTTCAGATCCCCGCGCCTGGCAACAGCGGCGACGCTCTGAAAGTTCGGCGTGTCGCCGGTTTTCGCGCCCTCCAGATCCACCATGTGGACCCAGGATGCCCCGGCGTCGGAGAATTTGGAGGCGATGTCCGCCGCGCGGTCGGCATAGACCGTCATCTGATGATAATCCCCCTGATACAGGCGGACGGCCTTGCCCTCGTAAATATCAATGGCAGGAAGCAGGATCATTGTGCCGCCTCCATTTCGCAGAAGGCCCGCAGGATGTTCAGACCCACTTCGCCGCTCTTTTCCGGGTGGAACTGGCAGCCCATGACGTTCCCGTCGGCCACGGCGGCAGTGACGTCGGTGCCGTACTCCGCGGTGGCGATGGTATTCGCGCCGGGCTTTGCGTAAAAGCTGTGGACAAAGTAGACGCAGTCGCCCGCTTTGACGTATTTCAGCAGGGGGTGGGGCCGCGTGATGTTCAGTGCGTTCCAGCCGATGTGCGGCACCTTGAGATCCGAGGGGATGTCCGGGGTCAGATCCTCGATGCTGCCTTTCAGCAGACCGAGGCCCGCGTGCTCGCCGTATTCCATGCTCTTTTCAAACAAAAGCTGCATGCCGAGGCAGATACCCAACAGGGGCTTGCCGTTTTTCGCCTCGGAGATCACCACCTCCGCGAGACCGGAGTCCCGGAGCTTTTTCGCGGCGTCCTCGAAGGCGCCCACGCCGGGGAGGAGGATCTTGTCTGCCGCGCGCAGCACCGCCGCGTCGCCGGAGACCACCGCCTCCGCGCCGATGCGGTTCAAAGAGCTTTTCAGGCTGAACAGATTGCCCACGCCGTAGTCCACAATGGCGATCATTCCAATACTCCCTTCGTGGAGGGCACCGCGTCGGCACAGTCGGGGTCGATGCTGACGGCGGTGCGCAGGGCCCGGGCCAGAGCTTTGAAGCTGCCCTCGATGATGTGGTGGGAATTGGTGCCGTCCAGCTGCTTCAGGTGCAGATTCAATCCGGCCTCTCTGGTGAAGCCCTGCATGAATTCCTCCACCAGCTCGGTGTCGAAGGTGCCGACCTTTTCCGTGGGAATCTGCAGGCCGTACCGGAGGCAGCTGCGGCCGGAGAGGTCCACGGCGCAGAGGATCAGCGCCTCATCCATGGGGAGGATGATGTCCCCATAGCGGCGGATGCCCTTTTTGTCGCCCAGCGCCTGCTTGAAGGCTTGCCCCAGGGCGATGCCGATGTCCTCCACACTGTGGTGGTCATCTACAAACGTATCACCCGCGCAGGCCACGGTGAGATCGAACCGTCCGTGGCTGGCGAAGAGATTCAGCATGTGGTCGAGAAAGCCCACGCCGGTGTGGATGTCGGCGCTGCCGGTGCCGTCCAGATTCAGCATCAGGGCGATCTTCGTCTCCGCCGTGCGGCGGCCAATGTTGGCAGTTCTCATTTTGATTCCTCCATCATCTTGTCGATTGCGTGCAGCAGCGCCTGCATCTGCTCCAGGGTGCCGATGGTGATCCGGCACCAGGGGGCGATCCGCGGCTTGTTCCAGTGGCGAATCAGCACACCCCGCTGCTTGAGACCGAGGTACAGTTCCTCTCCGGAGCAGAAGGGGGGCTTCACGAAGATGAAATTCGCCGCCGAGGGCAGGATCTCAAAATCTCTGGCCCGCAGAGCGCTCGTGGTGAAGGCCCGGTTGGCCGCGATGGTTTTGGCGTTTTTCTGATAGTAGTCATCCGCCTCGATGGCAGCCTTGCCGCAGGCGGCGGTCATGCGGTTGACGTTGTAGGGGTTGGTGGAATACTTGATGGTGTTCAGATCCCGGATCAGTTCCGCAGAGGCGATGCCGTAGCCCAGCCGTCCGCCGGCCAGCGAGCGTGACTTGGAGAAGGTCTGGGTCACCAGAAGGTTGTCGTATTTTTGAATCAGCGGGATGCAGCTAACGCCGCCGAAGTCGATGTAGGCCTCATCGATGATCACCACATGGTCGGGATTGGAGGCGACGATCTGTTCGATCTGCTCGACGCTGAGCAGCAGTCCGGTGGGGGCGTTGGGATTGGCGATCACCACGTTGGCATTTACATTGCAGTAGTCCTCCACGCCGATGGTGAAGTTCTCTTTTAAGGGGATCTCCCGATAGGGGACGTGGTTCACTTCCGCGAACACCGGGTAAAAGCCGTAGCTGATGTCCGGGAACACGAAGGGGTGGTCCGCATCTCCGAAGGCCATGAAGGCAAAGTTCAAAATCTCGTCGGAGCCGTTCACCATCAGGACGTTTTCGGGCTCCACACCGTAGCGCTCCGCCACCGCCCGGGTCACATTGGCGCTCTCGGGATCGGAGTAGAGCTGCAAACGTCCGGCCTCTTCTGTGGCTGCCTTCACCACTTGCGGCGCAGGCGGGAAGGGGCTCTCGTTGGTGTTCAGCTTCACATACTGCTGATCTCTCGGCTGCTCTCCCGGTGTATAGGCCTCCAGGGAGTCATATTTTTTGCTGAAAAACTTGCTCATATGCAGTACCTTGTCTCAGGTTTCGTCGGGGTTGAATCGGATGTTCACGCTTCTGGCGTGGCCGTGGAGGCCCTCCTCCTCGGCGAAGAGCATGATGGCGTCCTTGACGTTCTCCAGCGCCTCGGCGGAGTAGTAGGTGTACTGGCTCTTTTTCACGAAGTCGTCCACACTCAGGGGGCTGCCGAACTTGGCGGTGCCGGTGGTGGGGAGGGTGTGGTTCGGCCCCGCCAGATAGTCGCCCAGGGCCTCCGGGGCGTTTTTGCCGAGGAAGATGGAGCCGGCATTCTGCACCTTGCCCAGCCAGGCGAAGGGGTCGTCCACCGCAATTTCCAGATGCTCCGGGGCGATCTCGTTGGCGCAGGCCATGGCGTCATTCAGATCCTTCGCCACCACGATCTTGCCGTTGTTGTCGATGCTGGCTCTGGCGATGTCGTATCTGGGCAGCAGCGGCAGCTGGCGCTCCAGCTCCTGCTGCACTTTCTCAGCCAATTCTCGGGAGTCCGTCACCAGCACGCTGGTGGCCATCACGTCGTGCTCCGCCTGGGCCAGCATGTCGGCGGCGAGGACGGCGGGATCGTTGGTGTCATCTGCCACGATCAGCACCTCGCTTGGGCCGGCGATGGTGTCGATGGCCACCTTGCCGAAGCACTGCTTTTTCGCCTCCGCCACATAGGCGTTGCCGGGGCCGACGATCTTGTCCACCGCGGGGACGCTCTCGGTGCCGTAGGCGAGAGCCGCCACGGCCTGAGCGCCGCCGATCTTGTAGATCCGGTCCACACCGGCGATCTTCGCCGCGGCCAGGATGGCGGGGTCGACTTTTCCGTCCTTGCCCGGCGGCGTCACGATCACCAGCAGACCGCAGCCCGCCAGCTTCGCGGGGACACAGTTCATCAAAAGGGAGGAGGGGTAGGCCGCCGTGCCGTTGGGGACATAGAGCCCCACTCTGGCGATGGGCGTCACCTTCTGCCCCAGCACCACGCCGTCGGGTCTGGTCATGACGAAGCCGGGGCGGATCTGGTTGCGGTGATACTCCGCAATGTTGTCGTGGGCCAGCTGCAGCACGTCCAGGTATTCCTTGCTCACGGATTTGACGGCCTCGTCGATCTCTTCCTCCGAGACCAAAAGGCTTTGAAGCTTGGCGCCGTCGTATTTTTCCGTGAGCCGGAAGAGGGCTTCGTCGCCGTTTTCCTTCACGTCGTCGATGATCTCCGTGACAACACTTGCCACGTCCTGGATCAGCGGGCTGCGGATGAACAGGGTCTCATTCGGCACCTCGCCGTAGTTGAAAATGCGAATCATAAGGATGCTCCTTAACTCAGTTTATACCAGCGCCGCCAGCTTTTCCGCCATGGCGCGGATCTCCTGATATTGAAATTTGTAGCTGACGGTGTTGGCGATAAAGCGCGCGCTGATGGGGAAGATCTCCTGCAGCGGCGCCAGGTTGTTTTCCAAAAGGGTCGCGCCGGTCTCCACGATGTCCACGATCACGTCGGAGAGGCCGAGGATCGGGGCGATCTCGATGGAGCCGTTGAGCTTGATGATGCTGATGTCCCGGCCACGGGCGCTGTAATAGGTCTTGGCGATGTGGGGGAACTTGGTGGCCACTCTCAGGGTGCGGCTCTGGTCATCCCGGAAATCCGCCGGGCCCGCCACGCACATCCGGCACTTGCCGATGTTCAGATCCAGCAGCTCGTAGACCTCCGGCTCATACTCCAGCAGAATGTCCTTTCCGGCGATGCCCACATCGGCCACGCCGCGCTCCACGTAGATCGGCACGTCCGAGGGCTTGGCCCAGAAGTAGCGGACGCCGGTCTCGGGATTCTCGAAGGTGAGCTTCCGGTTGGGCTCCAGCAGGGAGGGGCACTCGTATCCGGCTTCGGCCATGATGCTGTAGGCCTTCTCACCCAGCCTGCCTTTGGGAAGGGCAACGTTCAGCATTCTGACACCTCCCCGTTTTCCGCTTTCAGGATCTGCCGGAAGCGCAGCTGCTCCGGCTGTTCTCTCTGCACGCGGACGGTCTTGCCGCTTCGTCTGTACGCTTCGGCGGTTTCGGCAGCCAGGGCGGCGTCGTCATCGGAGGGGCAGAGGATCAGCACGTCGGCGTCAAATTCGGCGCCGGTCTGTTCCACCCGCTCCAGACGATCCAGATACACCGCGAAGCCGATGGCGCCGCCGGACTTGCCCATCCGCTGCAGCAGACGGTCATATCTGCCGCCGGAGAGCACCCCCTGGGCGGCCCCGTCCACGAAGCCGCGGAACACCACATCGTCGTAATAGTCCACGTCGTTCACGACCGAGAAATCCAGATTCACGAAGCCGAGACCGTAGATCTCCAGCTGCCGGTTCAGCGCTTCCAGCTGTTCCAGCGCGTTCCGGCTCTTTTGCGGCAGGGGGATGATCCTCGCCTTTTCCAGCGTCTCACCCAGAGGCCCGTAGAGGGACACCAAAGCGGTGAGCATCTCTGCCAGCGTCTCGTCGGGGCAGAGCTGCTTCAAAGCCGGGGTGTTTTTGGCTGCCACGGCTGCGAAGATGGCGGCGCGCTGTTCGTCGGTCATCACGCGGCCTTCCAGTACCCCGGAGACCACGCCCAAATGGGACACATCCAGAATACACTGGCTGCTGATGGCCTCCAGGCTCCGGGCGGCCAGCATGACCACCTCGCCCACGGAATAGGCGTCCAGCTCCCCGATGCACTCCAGGCCCATCTGGGGGATCTCTTTAAAACCCTCGCCCCGGCGCTGTTCCCGGTACACGTTCTCGTGATAAAAAACCTTCCGCATCTCGGTCCCGAGGGTGTCCTTCACGATGGAAAGGGTCACGTCCGGCTTCATGGCCATGAGACGACCGTCGGTGTCGGTGAAGGTCAGGATCTGCTCGCTCTCCAGAAACCGCCGGTACTCGGCATAGAGGTCGTAGCGCTCGAATTTCTGCACCTTGAAGGGGGCGTAGCCGTAGCCGCCGTAGAGCTGCCGGAGCTGTGCTGCCGCCCGTTCCGGGGTGCGCATGCCCTCGCTCATTGGTCATCCTCCAGCTTCGGCAGCCGCTGCAGCATCATCTGGTAGCCGCCGGCGCCGTACTCCAGACAGCGGTTCACTCTGCTCACGGTGGCGCTGCTGGCGCCGGTATGCTCCACGGTGGAGAGATAGCTCTCGCCCTGCTCCAGCCGTCTTGCGATCTCCAGCCGCTGGGCCATGGCGCACAGTTCCTTGACCGTGCACAGATCCTCCAGATACTTCCGGCACTCGGCGGTATTCTCCAATTTCAATATGGATTCAAACAGCGCATCCATCTGCGCGTTCTGCGGTAAAGCCATGGCCGTACCTCCTTATCTAACTAAAACGCTTTCTAATTTTAACACGATAGCGCACTAAAGTCAACGGCAAAAGCCCGGAATTTGTGGTTTTTTCTTGCATTTTTTTATGGAGAATGATATACTAATCAAACCTGTAATGGAGGATGATTTACTATGGGAATTTATGAAGAACTGCAGGCCAGAGGTCTGATCGCCCAGGTGACCAACGAGGAGGAGATCCGCGAGATGGTCAACACCGGCAAGGCTCGGTTCTATATCGGCTTCGACTGCACGGCGGACAGCCTCACCGCCGGCCACTTCATGGCTTTGACGCTGATGAAGCGTCTGCAGCAGGCGGGCAACCAGCCCATCGCCCTGATCGGCGGCGGCACCACCATGATCGGCGACCCCTCCGGCCGCACCGACATGCGCAAGATGCTTACCAGAGAGGATATCGACCACAACGCGGAGTGCTTCCGCCGTCAGATGGAGCGTTTCATCGACTTCGGCGAAGGCAAGGCCCAGATGGTGAACAACGCCGACTGGCTCCTGGATCTGAATTACGTGGAGCTTCTGCGCGAGGTAGGCGCGTGCTTCTCCGTCAACAACATGCTGCGGGCAGAATGCTACAAGCAGAGAATGGAGCGCGGTCTTTCCTTCTTTGAGTTCAACTATATGATCATG
>CADCQK010000028.1 GCA_902803575.1 Oscillospiraceae bacterium | reverse complement strand
TCTCACGAAAGGGTATGACCTGCCCGCAAAATGGGTCATCCACACCGCCGGCCCCGTCTGGGTGGACGGAAAGCATGACGAGCGCCTGATCCTCTCCAACTGCTACCAAAGCGCGCTGAAGATCGCAGCGGAAAACGACTTTCAGTCCGTTGCCTTCCCCTTGATCGCTGCCGGCACCTGCGGTTTTCCGAAGGAAGAGGCGCTGAGCATCGCGGTGAACGAGATCCGCCGCTTCCTTCAGCGGCATGAGATGGAGATCACACTGGTCGTTTACGATCGGAAGCTCTATCGCATCGACCCGCGCACAGAGGAGGATGTGGACCGCTATCTGGGTTCGCACTTCACCGGCCGGATGCGCCCGCAGGCAAAAAACTTCTACGCCGCGCACGAAGATCTGCTGCAGGACATGGCGCATGCGCGCGAAGCATCTCTCAGTTCCGCGCCGCCTCCGGCGCCGGCGCCGATGGCCTCCTATTCCCATGCTCCCGCAGCCTCTCTCGCGGATCAGCTGCGCGCCATGGACGAGAGCTTTTCTGAGGCGGTGCTCCGGCTGGTGGACGAGCGCGGCATGACCGACGCCCAGTGCTACAAGCGTGCCAACATCTCGAAGCAGGTCTTTTCCAGACTCCGCAGCAACAGCAGCTACAAGCCCAGCAAGCCCACTGCGCTGGCCCTCGCCGTGGCGCTGAAGCTGGACCTGGACGAGACCCGTTCCCTGCTGGACAAGGCCGGAATGAGCCTCTCACATTCCCTGATGATGGACGTGATCGTGGAGTATTTCATCAAACAGAGCAAGTTCGACGTCATGGAGATCAACGAGACCCTGTATCAGTATGACCAGCCGCTCCTCGGCGCAAAATAAAAACTCAGAAAACCGCCCGCGCAGATCTTATGATCTGCGCGGGCGGTTATATTGTCTCTTAAGCGCCAAAGCCAAAGTCCTGAAATCTCACGATTTCAGGACTTTTTGGTTGGTTTTAAGATTTGATCTCGTCTCCGCTGCTTGAATTACACGGCGCGATACAGGAAGGTGACGATCTCTGCGCGGGTGCAGTCATTCGTCGGTGCGAAATGCGTCTCGTCCACACCGGTGGTGATGCGCTGGCTGTCCGCCCAGATGACCGGGACGGTGTACCACACGCCGGCGGGGACATCCACATAGGTGAGCTCCGCGTCCGCGAGCTCCGGCTCACCGGCTGCGCGGAACAGGAACGTGACGATCTCTGCGCGGCTGCAGGTGGTATCGGGCTCGAAGGTCGTATCGGTGGTGCCCTTCGTGATGCCCTTATCCACGGCCCACAGCACCGCGTCATAGTAGAAGCTGCCTTCCTTCACATCGGTGAAGGTATTCTTCAGGCCATCTACGCTGGGAGAGCCGGCAGCGCGATACAGGAAGGTGACCGCCTCAGCGCGGGTGCAGGTTTTTGCCGGGGAGAAGGTGGTGTCAGAGGTGCCCTTCGTAATATCATTGGAGACCGCCCAGTCCACAGCGGTGTGATACCAGCTGCCCTTGCTGTGGTCCACATCGGTGAAGGCTTCGCTGGGGCAGGCCTCGCCGAAATCCTCGCCGGAGCCGTCGATGACATAGAAGGTCACTTTGTGGTCCTCGCCCAGGGTGCTGCCGTTGTTGGCCATCATATCGGCCTTGATGACGAAGGTATATCTGCCGCCGGGGGCACCGGTGAATTTGACGGTAAAGGTGCGGTCGCCGTCGAAGGCCACGATGCTCTCCAGATCCTCGGCGTAGAGCATCTTCTCGTTCTCATCAGCGTTCTTGTCCATGCCGCGGTCAAAGGTGACGGTGATGGTGGTGTCCGGCTTGACGGCGCGGCCCTCGAGATCCTTGCCGAGGACGGTCACGGAGACGACCTTCAGCGGGTTCTCAGCGGGCTTGGGAGACTCGGTCGGGGCCGCAGTCTCTTCGGGCGCGGCGGTTTCTTCAGGCTTCGCAGTCTCTTCAGGTGCAGCGGTCTCTTCAGGCTTCGCAGTCTCTTCAGGTGCAGCGGTCTCTTCAGGCTTCGCAGTCTCTTCAGGCGCAGCGGTCTCCTCCGGCTCGGACGTTTCGGCCGGGGCCGGGGTCTCCTCGGCTTCCTCCTCAGCAACCGTGAAGGTCACCTCATAGTCCTTGCCCAGCGTGTTGCCGTTGTTGGCAGTCGCGCCGGCTTCGACAACGAGCGTGTACTCACCCGCAGGGGCGCCGGTGAAGCTGACCGTAAAGGTGCGGTCACCGTCGAAGTCCACGCTGCTCTCCAGATCCTCGATATAGAGCATGGCGGACGTGTCCTCAGCATGCTTGTCCATGCCGCGATCAAAGGCGACCTTGATCGTGGCGTCCGAACCGACTTCTGCGCCGGCGAGGTCTTTGCCGTCCGCGGTCACGGATGCGACGCTCAGCGGGCTCTGGCCGTTTCCGCCGCCATTCCCGCCTCCGTTGCCGTTGCCGCCCGCCGCCACGACCGGACTGGCGAACAATGCCAGGGTCATGACGAGCACAAGCATCAGGGACAATACTTTCTTCATCTGTGTTTCCTCCTTGTGATTTTATATAGATGGGTTATTGCTTGCTCTTTTTTGCCCGAATCACCAGCGCAGCCGCGAGGGCAACCACAGCGACCCCGCCGAGGACTGCGATCCCGATGGGAGTGCCGCCGGATGTCTGTGCAGTCTCCACAGGGGCCTCGGTGGGCTTCGGCGTCTCGGTGGGTTTTGGCGTTGCTGTGGGGTTTGGGGTGCTGGTGGGTTTTGGTGTCTCAGTGGGCTTGGGGGTGTCGGTGGGTTTCGCCGTCTCCGTAGGTTTGGGAGTCTCCACGGGCTTTGGGGTCTCAGTGGGTTTTGGCGTTTCCACAGGCTTCGGCGTCTCGGTGGGCACAGGGGTCTCCGCCGCAGGCGCGCCAGCCGTGGTGAAGTGGATGGAAATGTCATTGCCCAGGCTGACGCCGCTTTTGGACTGCAGGTTCCCGCCGATGACCAGCGTATAGGCTTCCCCAGGCATGAGACCGGAGGCCTGAATGCCGATGATGCGCTTGCAGTCGGGGTCCACCTGATCGTCGCCCATGAGCACGCTGACAGGCACGGCGTTTCCGGCGGAATCCATCAGCCGGAAGCAGGCCATGTTGTTGTCCTTCACCGTGAAGTTCACGACGTTTTTGGTAAAGGTCAGCGTGACGGAGAGATCCGTCGGCACGTCGGTGCTGCCGTCCGCGAGGGTGGAGCTGGCGAGGGTCAGCGGTTTGTCCTTACCGCCGCCGCTACCGTCCCCGTTCCCGGCGAAAACAGTCACGCCGAGACTGACCAGCAGGAGCACGGCCAAAAGCATGGTGACGATTCTTTTCATGGTTCAGCCCTTCATACATTCAAAACTGTCGGAAGTCCATCTCCGATACCTGCAATTATAGCACGTTACTGCCTCCGATGCAAAACATTCTTCCTCGTAATCGCGGGTATAGCTTCCGCAGGCCTTTGCGGCCTGTTCCGCCAGAAGGGGCGCGTCCCTGCCGGGAAGAAACTGCTTCCCTCGTTTTCCGGTTCCCCAAAGGTTCATCCTTTTCTCCCCTTGTGCGGTTTCGGGATCCAATACTCCGCTTCCCGAAGCACCACCAGCGTGACCTTGTGGTTCAGCAGCACGGCCTTGGTCGGCTCCCGGAACAGGATCCGGGCATTGCGTTCCAGGGGCTCTCCGCTTTCGGTCACGATCTGCTCCACGCCGTATTTTGCGCAGAACTGCTCCGCCGTCAGCACTTCCCCATCGGTCTCCGGACGCAGCTTTCCCTTGATCCTTCCGTCCGAGCCGGAAAGCCGAAGTCCCACGCCTGCCAGTGCACCGATGACTCCGTCGCCGGTACCGCCGTGCTCTGTCAGAGACAAGGTCTCTGAGAAAAGCCCCGCAGCTTCATAGGCGTCCGCCTTTCTCAAAACCTCCGTCTGGGCTCTGCGCCCAAACGCCGTCAGCCGGTCATAATGCTCTCCGGAGCGGAGCTGCAGAATGCACAGACCGGGATCGCTCCCCGGGGCGGCATTTGCCTCCAGATAGGCTTTGGCCGTCTCCGTGACCGCCGCAGCGTCCTCCGTCTCCAATGCACAGCACATGGAGCTGTTGTGGGAGGTGTAGTCGATGTCCTCGTGGATCAGGAGCTGATGTCTTGTGACAAAACCGCCCTTGGCAAGGTTGCGCTTTTCCAGCTCTGCGCAGAGGTTTTCCAGCAGCTGACCGGTGCCGATGCTGTCGAGGTTGTCTGTATCGTCCATGCAGATCAAGAGCTTCATCGGTTCACTCCACCTTTTGCGTCGTTTTCTCCGTGCGCATCTCGTCGGCCTCGATGATGGCCTGTGTCATTTCGTCGTCGATCTCAAAATCGTAGAACCGCAGGTAGTAATCTTTCAGCGTCTGAGCATAGTCGATCTCATACTGCTCCGGGTAGAGCAGATTCGCCAGCCACATCAGCGCCAGGGGCGTCTCTGTGCTGGAGGGGTGTCCCATGCGGGAGATCCCCACGGGGATCTGGTAGACCGCCCCGTCGCGGACACAGCGCAAACCCGCCCATTTTTCGTCGGACAGAATATAATCGTCCACCCCCGCCTCGTTGCAGATGATCAGATCCGGGTCCCAGGTGTAGATCTGTTCCAGGGTGGTGTAGGCCTTTCCGCCGTCCACGGAGAGATCCGTGGAAAGCGACACGTCGTTGACGCCCGTCATGGTGATCCATTCGTCGCAGATGCAGCCGGCGTAATCGGTGCGGACCGCCTCATTGATCGCATGATAGAGATCCAAAGATTCGTCCTGCACATCGGAAAGGGCCTCCTGCACATCGGCATACACGCCTTTGCACCAGTCCACATAGGCCTGCGTCTTGTCCTCTGCGTTCAGCGCACGGCCGATCACCAGCATGGCCTCCAGCTGGCTTTCCAGATCGTCAAAGCCGATGACCACATAGGGGATCCCGAGAGAATCCAGCTTTGTGCGCTCCTCCGGCGTTTCGTAGGTGCCGTCGTTGACGAAGATCAGATCGGTGCCGTATTCCAGCACCGCTTCACCGTTCACCGAGCCGCTGCTCTTGACCACCACCGCGTCGGCAATGCCGGGACAGATCATCGTGAGCAGATTGCTGCGGGTCATGTTGTTGCAGCCGGTGGTGACCCGGTCGCCGTATCCGCACATGACGATGATTGGCCCGGAAAAGGGGCAGACACAGCAGATCGACTGCGGATCTTTCGGCACCTCCACGGTTCTGCCGACGCAGTCCGTCACCGTGATCGTATCGGCGGCAGATTGCCCTGCCACGGCGCCGCAGCCGCTCAAAAGCGATGCGGCAAGGCAGATCAACAGGATAGCCGCCAGAATTCTTCGGTTCATAATTCTCTTCCCTTAAAGTGATTTTTGCAGCAGGATCGTCTTTTCCCCGTCGCTCTCCAGAATCTTGGCTCGGATTCCGTAGATTCCCTCCAGACAGCTTTCGGTGATGATCTCTCCGGGTCTCCCCTTCGAGGCCACAACGCCTTTTTGGAGAAACAGGGCGGAGACGTTGCATCCTGTAGATTCGAAGAAGAACGCCTGATCCGGCGCATGGGTCGCGATCAGGATGGAGATCCCGTCCTCTTTGCTGAGGGAGCTGACCAACTCCAGAAATTTCAGCTCATTTCGATAATCCAGATGGGCTGTGGGCTCGTCCATGAGGATCAGCGGTGTCTGCTGGCAGAGGGCTCTCGCCAGCAGCACCAGACGCAGCTCGCCGCCGGAAATGCTGCCATAGGGCCGGTCGGCAAGCTGCGAAATCCCGACGCGATCCATGGCCTCCTCTGCCAGTTGTTCGTCCTTTGCTCCCGGGGCGCCGAAGGCAGGAAGATAGGCGGTGCGGCCCATCATCACCGCCTCCCGCACGGTGTAGGGGAATGTGACGCTGTGGTTCTGGGGCACATAGGCCGCATGCCGGGCGATCTCCTGCCGCTTGTATGCTTGAACTTCTTTCCCGTCCAGCAGCAGCGTCCCGCTGTCGGGTTTGTGGATCCCCAAAACGCAGTCGATGAGGGTGCTCTTCCCGCTGCCGTTGGGCCCCATCACACAGAGGATTTCCCCGGGGTTCATCTCAAAGCTCACACGATCCAGCGCCTTGCGGGCTCCGTAGCTGAAGCTCAGATCCTTGACCGAGAGGATCATGCCCATCCGCCCCCTCTCGTCTTTTTCAGCAGATACACGAAGAAGGGCGTGCCGATCAGCGCGCAGAGAATGCCGATGGGGATCTCCGCCGTGGAAATGCAGCGGGAGAGAATGTCCATCAGCGTCAGAAAACAGGCGCCCAGCGACATGCTCACCGGAATGAGTCTGACATTGTTGTTGCCCACCAGCATCCTGCCGATGTGCGGCACCACGAGGCCGACCCAGCCGATGGTTCCGCTGATGCAGACCGCAGAGGCCGTGGCAAGGGTCGCGCCGCCGATGATGAGGAATTGATACTTTTTCACATCCACGCCCAGGGCCGCCGCCTCCCGGTCACCCATGGAGAGCACATTGATCCTCCAGCGTGACAGGAAGATCAGCAGCATCCCAAGGGCCATGGGGAGAAAGGCATAAAAATGCAGGTAGCCCACGTCCGCAAAGCTGCCCATGAACCAGAACGTGATGCTCGGCAGCTGGCTGTATGGGTCTGCGATAAACTTCAAAATGGAAATGAGTGCGCTGAAAAAGCTCGAAACGATGACGCCGCCGAGGATGAGCGTGACGGACGTCGTCACCTTCGACACGCGGCCGGAGAAGTAGCTGAGCACCACCGCCAGAAGCGCGAAGACGAAGGCAAGAATGTAGGTATACGCCCCGCCTCCCAGGAAAACGATCGCAAGACATGCGCCGAAGCCCGCGCCGTTGGACACGCCCAGCAGCCCGGAATTCACCAGCGGATTGCGAAACACCCCCTGGAACGCCGCACCGGAAACAGCCAGCGCCGCGCCGCACATGGCCGCCGCAACGGCTCTGGGCAGACGAAGATACCAGATCACACGGTAGTTTTCCGACGCGGCCGCCGACGGGCGAATGATCGTTTCGATGATCTCCCGCAGGCTTATGGAATACCTGCCGACCAGCAGCGCCGCCGCGATAAACACAAGCGGAAGCAATATTAAGATGATGGCATTGCGGAGTCTTTTCATGGCCTCAAATCCCGGATGATGGAATTCTTTTTCATACGACAGCGTTTTATTGTTTCAGTATACCACACCTCCCCGCTTTGCGGCAACATCGTAAATGCTCTGATTCGAAAGGCCATGGAAAGCTTTTGTGATTGAGATTCAATCCCGTAGCATCTCAACGGGCGCCGCGCAGCCGTCGCTATTTTCACTTCGGCGCCCCCTGCGATGAGTCGAAAGGGGGAGCTTGCGCGTGTAAAGCCTATCATGTATAATGTCCACAGATACCGATAATCACGGCGGAATGATGCGCCGACGGGGGGGATACCGATGGAAAGGACTTACAGGAGCTGGAAGGAATGGGACAAGCCGAGTCTGCAAAAGGAGTACACCGAGGAGACCCCGCTGCTGGGGCCGGACGGGACGCTGCTGGCCGCAGGCTGGGCGCGGCGGAACGTGTTCCGCTATGACCGCAGCGCGGTGAAGCACGTGCTTCGGCGCAAGGAGTGGGACTTCTATCAAATCTCCGACGGGCGGCTGATGCTGCAGGTGAGCTTCGCCAACATCTCCCTGGGCGGCTATGCCTCGCTGGTGCTGGTGGAT
>CADCQK010000027.1 GCA_902803575.1 Oscillospiraceae bacterium | reverse complement strand
TTGCCGTTTTTGATGCCGCCGCCGATGTCATATACGACCTCGCGCAGCGTGATGCCCATGGGCACCTCGATCAGGCCCGTGTTCACGACGTTGCCCGCCAGTGCGAAGGCTTTCGTACCGGAGCTCGTTTCCGTGCCGAGGGAGCGGTACCAGTCGGCGCCGTTTTCGATGATGCCGGAAACGGAGGCCAGCGTCTCGACGTTGTTCAGGCAGGTGGGCTTTTCAAAGAGGCCCTTGTCGACCGTGCGCGGGGGCTTGGTGCGCGGCATGCCGCGGTTGCCCTCGATGGAGGCGGTCAGCGCGGAGCCCTCGCCGCAGACGAAGGCGCCGGCGCCGCAGTTGATGTGCATATGGAAGCTCTTGCCGCTGCCGAGAATGTTGTCACCCAGGAGACCTGCGGCCTCGGCCTGCTCAATGGCCTTGGTGAGACGCTCGACGGCGGTGGGATACTCGGCGCGGACGTAGATATAACCCTCGGTGGCGCCGGTGGCGATGCCTGCGATGATCATGCCCTCCAGCAGACGGTGGGGGTTATCCTCCATGCAGGAGCGGTCCATGAAGGCGCCGGGGTCGCCCTCGTCGCCGTTGCAGACGATGTACTTCACGGGCTCGTCGTGGGCAGCCACCTGGGACCATTTCTTGCCCATGGGGAAGCCCGCGCCGCCGCGGCCGCGGATGCCGGACTCGGTGATCTCGTTGATGATCTCCTCGGGCTGCATCTCGAACAGCGCCTTCGCCGTGGCGGTATAGCCGCCGAAGGCCAGGTAGTCCTCCAGAGATTGGGCGTCGATGGTGTCGCAGAGACTCAGCACCCGGCGGGTCTGTTTCTTGTAGAAGGGGATGTCGTCGTGGGCCTTGAAGACCTTGCCGTCCTTCTGGTAGCCGAGACGGTCGATGAACTCGCCGCCCACCAGGGTCTTCTCCACGATCTCGTCCACGTCGGACTCGTGCACGCGTACATAGACCCAGTTCTGGGGCTCGATGCGGAGCATGGGGCCGAACTCGCACAGACCGTGGCAGCCGGTCTTGCGCACGCCGACGCTCTCGCCGTGGACTTCGCCGTCGAGGACGACCTCCACGGGGATGCCCAGGGCCTTCAGACGATTCTGCAGGGCCTCATAGATCTTCAGTCCGCCGCTGGCGAGACATCCGGTGCCGGTACAAATCAGCACGCGGCGCGTCTCCAGCTTCAGAGCGGCTGCGTATTTCGCCTGCTCGTCCTGGAGCGCGGCCTGGGATTCGATTCTGTTGACCATATCTTAACCCTCCGCTCTCAGCTCATCCACCAGATCCTTGGCCTTGTCGGCGGTCATGGCGGCGTGAACCGTGTCGTTGACCATGACGACGGGGCTCAGCGCGCAGGCGCCGAGGCAGGAGACGATCTCAATGGAGATCAGGCCGTCATCGGTGGTGGTTTTCTCTTCGTTCAGACCGGTGGCCTCATACAGCGCGCGCAGCACGTTGCCGCTCTTGCGGACGTGGCAGGCGGTGCCGCGACATACCTTCAGCACGTACTTGCCCTTGCCGGTGAGGGCGAAGTTGGAGTAGAACGTGGCCACGCCGTAAAGCTTGGACTCGCTCATGCCCACCTCTTTGGCAATGTAGCTCAGCACGTCCTGGGGGAGATAGCGGTAGATGTTCTGCACCTCCTGCATGATCGTGATGATGCGGGCTTTGTCGCGGTCATACTTGGCGAGGATCTCGTCAATCTGCTTGTAATCCTTCTGTTCCATTCGATCGCATCCTTTTCCGATTTGTGCGGCAAATTTTGTTATGCCGCCATAATAAACAGGTTACATGTGTAATCATACAGGAAGGATTAAAAATATTCAATAGTCTGTTTCGTTATTATAATAACGACATTTGGTTAGCATAGAACAACTGACGCCCGTTAAACGACAAAAGTTGATTAAAGTGTAAAAAATCCCTGTTTGTAAAATAACAAACAGGGGAATCAAAAAAATATGCTAAAATTTTGTAGAAAATGACGAAAACCTGTACATTCCGCCAAAAAATGTTCAGGGAATCAAATCGTAGCCCACGAAGGCAGACAGCAATCCGATCACCGCGCCGGCGAACACGTCCTTTTCGAAGTGGAGTCCTGCCACCACGCGGAGGACGGCTAAGATTACACCTAGTAATAAAAGTACCGCACCCTCGCCGGGGAGCAGGTGGAGATAGCAGCCAGCGATGACGAAGATGGAGAACACGTGGCGGCTGGGGAAGCTCTTGCCGCTGCTCTCTCTCGGCATCAGCGGCTGGAGATCATAGACCTCGTAGGGTCTGGGGGCGTTGATGAATTTACGCGCCGCGCTCAGCAGCACCAGCGGCACGCCGCAGGTGAGGGCGAAGCGGATCGTGGGCGCCGGGTTTTCAGGCCGAAACTGAAACAGCTGCTCCAGCACCGCCGCCACCGCGCAGCCCACGCAGAACACGTCCGCGGCCTTCAGCAGATGGAGCCTTTGGGGTTTCTGCTCGAACCAGGCGTTGATCTGTTCATGCTGTTCCTTTTTCATCTTTCGGCCTTCCGATCCAGAGCGGTGTTGCGGAAATACAGAACGATGTCGATGGCGACCATGGCGATGTCGGCGAAGTAGAACCAGATGGAGTAGGCCCAGACGCCGGTGCGGGCGTAGGTGATGAACTTGCCCAAAAGTCCCACCAGATAGCCGAAGACCACGATGAACTCAAAGGCCACGCTCTTGCCCTTTGCGGTGCGCGACCGCCAGGATTTGGCGATATTAAAGGGCCAGGAAAACCCGAAGGCCACCAGCATGCCGATCTCGCAAAGCTGTACGATGTCCAAAAAGAATCACTCCTGAATTGTATCAAAGATTGTCCACGGCTGAATGGCCGGGGGCTGATGCTCGAAGAAGAGCACCTCGCCGGTGTCCGGATGGGCGAAGTGGAGGGCGTGGCTCCAGAGGGCGATGGGCCCCTCGTCCGGCAGGGTACTGTATTTTTTGTCGCCCCAGAGGGGGAGACCCCGGCTGGAGAACTGGCAGCGGATCTGGTGGGTGCGGCCGGTCTGGAGATAGATCTTCACCAGACTGAGATCCTCAGCGGAGGCGAGCACCTCATAGTCCAGGATCGCCTCCTGCACCCCTTTTCCGGGCTTTAAGGCCACATAGGTCTTCCGCTCATTGGGGTCCCGGGCCAGCAGATCCCGATAGGTGCCGCTGAGCTGCTCCGGCGCGCCGTGCACCACCGCCAGATAGGTCTTGCCGAAATCGTGCTGTCGGATCTGCTCCGAGAGCAGGGAGGCCGCCTTCGGGCTCCGCGCCAGCACCATGAGGCCGCTGACCACCCGATCCAGGCGGTGCACCGTCCGGACGCAGGCCTTCTCGTCGCCCAGCGCCTGACGCACCAGCTCCGGCATGCCGCCGGGCTCGTCGGTGGAGAGCACCCCCGCGGGCTTCACGGCCACCAGTATGGACTTGTCCTGATAGAGGATCTCCATAGAATCTCCTTGTTACGGCAGATAGAACTGATACGTGGTCTGCTGATGATACGGCTGCCCTGCCTTCAAAACCGAGGACGGAAACTCCGGCCGGTTGGGGCTGTCGGGGTATCCCTGGGTCTCCAGACAGAGCCCGGCTCGCGGCGGGTATTTCAATCCCGGCGCCGTGTCTCGGTTTACATAATTACCGGTATACAGCTGCACGCAGGGACTTGTGGTGGTGCAGACCATTTTGATGTAGGTCTGGGGCGACTCCAGCTCTGCGAAGGGGAGCCGGCCGCCTCTTAAAACATAATTGTGGTCATAGCCGCCCGCCAGCCGCAGCTGCTCGTCGGGGGTCTCGATGTCCCTGCCGACGGGCTTGGTGCGTCGAAAATCCATGGGGGATCTGGACACGCTGCGGATCTCCCCGGTGGGGAGGGTCTGGGCGTCCACGGGAGTGAACTGCTCGGCCCGGAGTTTTAAACGGTGGTTCAGGATGTTGCCCTCGCCGTTTAAGTTGAAATAGGTGTGGTTCGTGAGATTCACCAGAGTATCGGCGTCGGAAACCGCGTCGTAGGTCAGCTCCAGCTGGTTGTACTCACTCAGCCGCAGGGAGACGGAGTAGGTGAGATTTCCGGGAAACCCGTCCTCGCCGTCGGGGCTGAAGCCGCGGAACACCACCCCGTCGGCCATGAGATCGGCAGTGTGGAGCTTCCGGTGGAAGGAGCCGTGGAGGTAGTTTTGTCCCTCGTTTTGGGTCAGCCGATAGGTTCTGCCGTTTAAGCGAACCTGCGCGCCGCTGATCCGGTTGGCGAACCGGCCGATGAGGGCGCCGAAGTAGCAGCTCCCGGCCTCGTATTCCTCCATGGTGTCATAGCCCAGCGCCACGTTCACCATTTTTCTGCGCACCGGCAGCAGGATCTGCTGGATGGTGCAGCCGTAGTTCAACACCGACACGGTCAGGCCGTTTCGGTTCTGGATGGTGTATCTGGTGACAGCCTCTCCGGCGCGCGTCACGCCGAAGGGAGCGGATGAGATCAGCATAGCGCGCCTCCTTTTGAGCACAGAATCAAAGCGAGAACATCATACCACCAAACAAGGTGGGATTGCAATGGTTAATTGGAGTTTGTAGGGCGGGGACCTGTGCCCCGCCACTTCGAATATACTGCCGGATCAACGGCGGGGCACAGGTCCCCGCCCTACGGTGGATCATTGAAACGCACCGATAAATTAGAATTCGATCTGTTGGAGCATAAAAACCGCGCTGCAGATCTCTCCGCAGCGCGATGGTTGTATGTGTCTGTTGTATGCTTACTCCAGAGGCTTGAAGTCGGCCTTGGTGTGGTTGCACAGCGGGCAGACGAAGTCGTCGGGCATGGTCTCGCCTTCGTAGACGTAGCCGCAGACGGTGCAGACCCAGCCCACACGGTCGTCGCCGGGGGTGGCTTCCCGCTTGGTGAAGTCGCTGGCGGGGTGCTTGCAGAGCGGGCACACGAAGTCGGCGGGGATCTCCTCGCCCTCGTAGACATAGCCGCAGACGGAGCAGACCCAGCAGGCGCCCTCGGCCTTGGCCAGCGGCTTGGGAGCGGGCTTGATGTCGCTGCGGTAGTAGTCGTAGGTCACGCCCTCGTCGTTGGAGAAGACCTTGCTCTCCACGATCTCGGCGATGAACATCCGGTGGCTGCCCTGGTCATAGCTCTCCAGCACATTGCAGGAGAACATGGCGTTGATGTAGCGGTTCGGGTAGACGATGCCGGCCTGGCAGCGGTCCACGAAGTCGAAGCCGGCCAGCTTGTCGGTGTCGGCGCCGGACTGGAAGCCGAACCGCTGGAAGAAGCTGAAGGGCACTTCCTTGGTCAGGATGCCCAGGGTGAACTTGCCGGTGCGCTCGATCATGCCGCAGGTGTAGTTGGCCTTGATGACGCTGATGCTGATGCGCTCGGGCTTGTTGGCCATCTGCTGGGCGGTGTTGATGACGCAGATGTTGTCCTTGTCGCCCTCTTTTGCGCCCAGGGCGTAGAGGCCGTAGGTGAACTTGAACAGGGCGGCGGGGTTCTGCATGCCCTCGTTGACGATGGGCCGCGGCTTCGGGATGCTCTCGCAGATGGCGTCGGCCAGGGCCTCCAGCTCGGGCAGCTGCTTCTCCTTCAGGGAGGAGGTGATGGTGAAGCGGTCGTTCAGGAACTCGATGCCCTTGAGTTGCTTGAGGATGTTGCGCATCAGACCGCCGCTCGTCGGGGCCCAGGAGCCGTTCTCGATGATGGCGACCTTGCGGTTGAGGACGTTG
>CADCQK010000026.1 GCA_902803575.1 Oscillospiraceae bacterium | reverse complement strand
ATGGTGTCCTCGTGGGCGGCCATGGCGCGCAGCTGGGCGCGCTGTTTACTGGTTAACATAATATTTCCTCAATTCCTCCTGCAGCATGCGCAGGGCTTTTCCTCTGTGGGAGATGGCGTTTTTCTGTTCCGGGGTCAGCAGCCCGTTGGTGACGGTCTGGCCGTCGGCGAGAAAGAGCGGATCGTAGCCGAAGCCGTTTTCTCCCTCCGGCTGAAACATGATCTTTCCTTCCATGGTGCCTCGGGCTCTGAGCACGTCGCCGTTGGGGAACGTGCAGCAGATACTGCTGACGAATCTGGCGGTCCTTTGTTCCAGCGGCACACCCTCCAGCTTTTTCAGAAGGTACTCGTTCCTCTGCTGATCGGTGTGCTCGTGGCTGCCGGAGTAGCGGGCGGAATAGACCCCCGGCTCCCCGTTCAGGCAGTCCACTTCGAGGCCGGAGTCGTCCGCGATGGCGGGCATGCCGGTGGCCTGGGTGACGGCGATGGCTTTCAGATATGCATTTTCCTCGAAGGTGGTGCCGGTCTCCTCCACCTCGAAATCGCAGCCCGCAGAGCGCTGGCTCATGAGCTCCACGCCCAGATCCGCGAGAATGGCGCGCATTTCAGACATCTTGTGCGCGTTGTTGCTGGCTAAAATCATCTTCATGACAGCAGCGCCTCCACAAAATCTTTCGGTTTGAACTCGATCAGGTCGTCGATCTGCTCGCCCACGCCCACGTATTTCACCGGCAGCTGCAGCTCCTGGGCGATGGCGAAGACGATGCCGCCCTTGGCGGTGCCGTCCAGCTTGGTGAGGACGATGCCGGTGAGGTCAGCGGTGTCCAGAAACTGCTTGGCCTGAATGAGACCGTTCTGGCCGGTGGTGGCGTCCAGCACCATGAGGGTCTCGATGTCCGCCTCGGGCAGCTCCCGGCGCACCACGCGGGTGATCTTGTTGAGCTCGTTCATGAGGTTTGCCTTGTTGTGCAGTCTTCCGGCGGTGTCGATGATGATCACATCGGTGCCTCTTGCCTTGGCTGCCTGGATGGAGTCAAAGACCACGGCGGCGGGGTCGGAGCCCTCCCCGTGCTTGATGATGTCCACGCCGGCCCGCTTGGCCCAGACGGTGAGCTGGTCGGAGGCCGCGGCGCGGAAGGTGTCGGCGGCGGCCAGGAGAACGTTGTAGCCCTCCCCGTCCAGCTGGCAGGCCAGCTTGCCGATGGTGGTGGTCTTGCCCACGCCGTTGACGCCCACCATGAGGATCACGCTGGGCTGGGTGGTCAGAAGCAGGGCGGTGTCCTGCACCTTGATGATCTTGCTGAGGATCTGCACGAACTCCTGCTTCACCTCTGCCCCGCTGCGGAGCTTCTTGGTCTCGATGGCCTTGCGCAGATCGCTGATCGCCTGCTCGGTGGTCTCGATGCCGGTGTCCGCCAGGATCAGGCACTCCTCCAGTTCCTCGAAGAAGTCCTCGTCGTCCGGCTCGTAGTTGGCGAAGATGCCCGTGAGCTGCACATCCATCTTCCCCTTGGTCTTGCTCAGACCCTGTTTCAGTTTATCAAAAAGACCCATAGAATCAAATTCCTTCCGTAGAAAGTATAACCGTTACTTGAGTGTTTTAGCGGCTTCATCCAAACTCAGACTGATGATCTTCGAGACGCCCTTTTCCTGCATGGTGACGCCGAAGAGGTGGTCCGCCTCCTCCATGGTGCCGCGGCGGTGGGTGATGACCAGAAACTGCGTGGACTTGGAGAGGTTTCGCATGTAGCCGGCGAAGCGGTTGACGTTGGCCTCGTCCAGGGCGGCCTCGATCTCGTCCATGACGCAGAAAGGCGTGGGCCGCACCTTCAAAATGGCGAAGTACAGCGCGATGGCCACGAAGGCCTTCTCGCCGCCGGACAGCAGGCTGATGGTGCTGACCGCCTTGCCCGGAGGCTGCACCCGGATCTCGATGCCGCAGTCCAGCACGTTTTCCTCGTCCTCCAAAACCAGCGCCGCCTTGCCGCCGCCGAAGAGCTCCAGAAACGTCTTGCGGAACGCCTGGTCGATGGCGGCGAACTCTCTGCGGAAGATGGTCTCCATCTCGCCGGTGATGTCCGCGATGATGCCGGTGAGCTCCCGCTTGGCTTTCAGAATATCGTCCCGCTGGTCGGTGAGGAAGGTGTAGCGGGTGTTCACCCGGTCGAATTCCTCGATGGCGCCCAGATTCGGCGTACCCAGAGCCCCGATGCCCCGGCGCAGCTCCGCCATGCGGCGGTTGGCCTTGTGCATGCTCTCAATGGGCTGCCGCTGCTTCTGGGCGGCGGAATAGCTGAGCTCGTAGTTGTCCCAGAGCTTGTCCAGGATCTGTTTTTCCTCCAGATCGGCAGCCAGCTTCTTCTGCTCGAATTTGGCCACCAGACCCTGCATATCCAGCAGGGCGCGGTTCTGCTCCTGGGCCTGCTTGTCGGCGCGGGTGCGCTCCCCTTCCAGCTCCAGACGCTTGGAGGTAGCCGCAGCCAGCCGCTCTTTCCGCTCCCGGACCTTGGCCTGGGCCTGGGCCAGCTCCGCTTCCTTCAATTGATGCTGCTCTCTCAGGGCGTCGCCGCCGGTCTCCGCCTCGGTGATCTGCCGCAGACGGGACTGACGATCCTCGCTGAGCTCCTGGAACAGATCCCGGATCTGCTCCATGGTTTTTTGGATGGTCTCGGCCTCGGCCTCCAGTGAGGCGGCGTCCGCCCGCTTCTGGGCAAGCTGAGACGCCAGCTGCTGCCGATCGGCGTCGAACTGCTCGCGGCCCTCGGTCTGGCGCTGCTTCTCCTGACGGACTTGCTCCAAAGCCTGCTCCAGCTCCTTCACCTTCGCTCTGACGGCGTCGATGCGGTCCTGGTTCTCCTTCTGCTCTTTTCGAACGCCGTCCAGCGACCGGTTCCGGTCGGCCATGGCGGATTTGGCGGCGTCGATCATCAGGTTGATCTGCGCCTGCTCCCGCTCGGTGAGATGCACCGCCTCCTGTGCCTGCTCCGTCTGGTGGCGGGCAGTCTCCAGAAGGGTCTGGGCGGTCTCCAAAGCGGTCTCCGCCTCGGAGGTCTCGATCTGCCGCTGCTTGAGCTCTTCGTAGAGCTTGGCGCGGGTCTCTTTCAATCGTTCCAGCTCGTTGGCTCTCGACAGGATGCCGCTGCCTCTGGCCGCGCTGCCGCCGGTGAGGGAGCCGCCGGCGTTGACCACCTGACCGTCCAGGGTGACCACCCGGACGCGGTTGCCGGTTTTGCGCGCGATGGCGATGGCCCGCTGGAGATTCTCCGCCACCAGGGTGCGGCCCAGCAGGTTCTTTAAAATGCTTTCGTACTGCTTCTCGCATTTGGCGAGGTCGCTGGCCACGCCGATGTAGCCCGGCTCCCCCGCGGGGATCTCCTTGAGATCATAGGGCTTGATGGTGTCCAGCGGCAGGAAGGTGGCGCGGCCGCCGTCCTTGCGCTTTAACAGTTCAATGGCCTCAGCGCCGCTTTTCTGCGTGTCCACCACGATGTGCTGAGCGGATGCGCCGAGGGCGGTCTCGATGGCGAGGGCATAGCGGTCCTCCGCCTTCAGCAGATTCGCCACCGGCCCGTGGATGCCCCGGAGGGCACCGCGCTCCCGCTCCCGCATGACGGTCTTGACGGCTTTGGAATAACCCTCGTAGCCCCGCTCCAGATCCTGCAGCAGCGCGAATCTCGACTCCGCGGCTCTGAGATCGGCGGAGAGCTGAGAGACCTTCTGCTGCATGTAGCGCAGGGCGCTGTCCGCCTCGGACGCCTGATCCGCGCGGCTCTTCTGGTCGTCTCTCCTCTGCTGCAGACGCTCCTGGGCCCTTTCGGCGGCGGCGTCCTTCTCCTTTTTCTCTTCCTCCAGTGAAAGCAGCTGCTCCGAAGCCTCGGCCCCGGCGGTCTGGAGGTTGTTTTCCCGATCCAGCAGGGTCTGGCTCATGTCCGCCAGCATGGTGATCTCCGTGCGGCACTCGGCCAGCGCAGAACTGGTCTCCCCTTCCCGCTGCAGCAGAAGGGCAAATGCCTTCTCCGCCGCGCCGGCGTCGGCTGCGTTGGCGGCGAGGTGGTTTTCGATCTTTTCAATTTCAGCGGCGACGGTCGCCTGCTCCCGGCCGATCTGCTCCAGACGCGCCTTGCTCTCGGCGATCTGGGCGTCCAGGGCCTTGACCCGGTCGGCCTGCTCGGAGGCCTCCAGCTGCATTCTGGCGATGCTCTCAGCGTTGGTCTGCAGGTTCGTCCGCAGAACGGCCAGATCGGATTCCGCATTGGCGCTCTGGCGCTCGGCGTCGGAGATCTGCTCTCTGAGCCGCTCTGCCTCCACGTCCTGATCCCGGATGGCCTCGGCATAGTGCTCGGCGCTGGAATAAAGCCGCTCCAGCTCCTTCTGGGCGCCGGAGAGATTCTCGGCGGCGGCCTCATAGTCCCGGTGGACGGTCTCGCTCTGCTCTTTTAAGCGATCCAGGGTCTCCATCCAGGTGGAGACCTCCAGCTCCTTCAGCTCACTGCGCAGCTCCAGATACTTTCTGGTTGCGGCGGCCTGATTGCGCAGAGGCTCGATCTGCAGCTCCAGCTCATCGACTTTGTCGTTGATGCGCAGGAGGTTTTCCTCGGTCCTTGCCAGCTTGCGCTCGCTCTCCTCCTTCCGGTAGCGGAAGCGGGAGATGCCGGCGGCCTCCTCGAAGATCTCGCGCCGCTCGCCGGACTTGCCGGAGACGATCTCCGCAATGCGGCCCTGGCCGATGATGGAATAGCCGTCCCGGCCGAGACCGGTGTCCATCAAAAGCTCGTTGATGTCCCTGAGTCTGCAGGCCTCGCGGTTGATGTAGTATTCACTTTCCCCGCTGCGGTAGTAGCGCCGGGTGATGGTCACCTCGTCCTGCTCCAGCGGGAGGAGGTTCGCGCTGTTGTCCAGCACCAGCGACACCTGGGCAAAGCCCAGCTTGCCGCGCTTTTCCGTGCCGCCGAAGATGACGTCTTCCATCTTGCCGCCGCGGAGGGTGCGGGTGCGCTGCTCGCCCATGACCCACAAAATGGCGTCGGACAGGTTGGACTTGCCGGAGCCGTTGGGCCCCACGATGGCGGTGATGTCCTGTTCGAAGGTCAGGCGGGTCTTTTCCGGGAAGCTTTTAAATCCTTGAATTTCCAGTGCTTTTAAGTACAAAATGATCCCTCAAATGTCATTTTTTCGCATAGCAATACAAAATGCATTATATCGCAAAATCCCATGGATTGCAACCATTTTCCCATGGTTTCACGCGTGGAATAACCGCCAAAAAATATGAATGAAAAATCCTTGTCAGATTATACAGTTTTGTACTATAATGGACACGTCCGATATTTTCTCAAAAAAGGAGAGGAATGCATGAAAAAACCAAATACCAAACTGCATGATGTCATCGGCATCCTGTGCGGCGTGTTTCTGGTTGCGGTGCTGATCTGGAGCATCATCGCAGGCAACCGGACCACCACCGCCGGCGCCGCGGACATTCCGGACGACGCCGTCACCATGCAGGGCACCGCACCCGGCCGCAACGGCCCCATCGTGGTGGAGGTCACCGCCACCGAGGACACGATCTATCAGATCAAAGTCCTGGAGGAAGAGGAAACCGAGGGCATCGGCTCTGTCGCCGTTGACGAGCTGCCCGGCATGATCTACGAGGCTCAGAGCCTGCAGGTGGACTCCATCGCCGGCGCCACCGTCACCTCGGACGCGGTGAAGGCCGCCGTGGTCAACGCCCTGGAGAACGCCGGATTTGACCCCAACGTCTTCATGCGTGAGGTCGAGGCCGCCGCTCCGGTGGAGAAGACCGACGTGGAGCTGGAGTGCGACGTGGTCGTAGTCGGCGCCGGCGGCGCGGGCCTGACTGCCTCTGTCCTGGCCACCCAGGAGGGTCAGAACGTGATCCTGCTGGAGAAGATGCCCTTCGTCGGCGGCAACAGCCTCCGCGCCGAGGGCGGCATGAACGCGGCTGACACCAAGGTGGAGGCCGAGCTCGGCATCACCGACAGCACCGTGGACAACTTCGTGGAGGACACCCTCCGCCTGGGCCACAATCTGGCGAACCCCGATCTGGTGCGCACCCTGGCGGAAAACAGTGCCGAGGCCGTTGACTGGCTCTACTCCATCGACGCGCCCCTGCCGGAAGTCGTCGCCACCGGCGGCACCTCCCACAAGTATCTCCACAAGCCTGAGGGCGGTCTGCCCGTGGGCGAGTATCTGGTGGAGAAGCTGAAGGCGCAGACCGAGAAGCTGGGCGTCGACGTGCGCGTGAACACCAAGGCCACCGAGATCCTCATGGAAAACGGTCAGGCCGTGGGCGTCAAGGCGGAGGACGCCGAGCACAACTACACAATCCACGCCAAGTCCGTGGTGCTGACCACCGGCGGCTTCGGCGCCAACTTCGATCTGATGGCAAGCTATGACGAGAGTCTGCGCAACGCCGTCACCACCAACCACTCCGGTGCCACCGGCGACGGCATCGCCATGGCCCAGGCCGTAGGCGCCGACACCGTGGATATGGAGCAGATCCAGCTGCATCCCACCGTCATCCAGTCCGACGGCACCCTGGTCTCCGAGTCTGTCCGCAGCCACGGCGCCATCATCGTGAACACCGAGGGCAAGCGCTTCGTCAACGACCTGGCTGGCCGTGATGTAGTCTCCCAGGCGGAGCTGAAGCAGCCCGACGGCTACTGCTTCATCATCTTCGACCAGCACCTGCAGGACGAGGTGGCCCTGACCCAGAAGTTCATCGACCGCGGCTTTACCATCACCGGCAACACCTACGAGGAGCTGGCGGAGAACATGGGTCTCACCGGCGAGGCCGTGCAGAACTTCGTGAACACCATGAACACCTGGAACGAGTCTGTTGCCAAGGGCGTAGACGAGGAATTTGGCCGTGACAACGGCATGGACGCCGATCTGTCCACCGCTCCCTACTACGCCATCAAGATCGCTCCGGGCATCCACCACACCATGGGCGGCATTAAGATCAACACCAACGCCGAGGTCATTGACACCAGCGGCAACGTGATCCCCGGTCTCTTCGCGGCCGGCGAGACCACAGGCGGCATCCACGGCGGCAACCGCGTCGGCGGCAACGCGGTCTGCGACTTCATCGTCTTCGGACGGATCGCAGGCAAGAGCGCTTCCGAATTTGCCGACTCTGTCGCACTCGACAACGCTGCCTGATCGCAAAACCACAGAATACAGCAATCGCGCGCTGCGGATGCAGCGCGCGATTTGTTTGTGGGATTCGATTGGATCAAAACTGTCTCTGTGCCCGTTTCTGCGCCAGCTCCTGGACCTTGTCTCTGAGCTGGTCGTTCAGGCGGCTGAACACCGTCAATAGCGGCCAGGCCAGGGCGCCGAAGACCGCCAGGATCAGGGCGCTGGAGAAGTCCAGCTTCTTGAGGATGAAGATCTCGGGCAGGAAGCAGAAGGCGATGATGAAGGCCAGGGTCAGGGCGATCATCATGGCGATGCGCAGCTTGTTATAGGGCTTGCTGGTGCGGTGGACCATCATGAGACCCACGATGCCCATGACGCCGGTGCAGATGGTGCTCATGGAGGTGTCGTCGATCTTGAAGGCGATGTAGAACAGCAGCACGCCCACGATCAGCACCAGATCCGTCATGGCGCAGGGCAGCGCCCGGAAGATCACGTTTCGGAGGAATTTCCCCTTGACCCGGTTTTCGTTGGGCTCCATGGCCAGAATGAAGGACGGCACGCCGATGGTGACGCCGTTGACCATGCTCAGCGCCGCCGGGGTGAAGGGATAGGGCAGCGTGGCGAACAAGGTGAAGAAGGCCAGGAAGAAGGTGAAGATGTTCTTTACCAGATACAGCGATGCGCTTCGCTCGATGTTGTTGATGACCCGTCGGCCTTCCGCAACCACCGACGGCATGGAGGCGAAGTTGTTGTCCATCAGAACGATCTGGGCCACCTGACAGGCCACGTCGCTGCCGCTGGCAACCGCAATGGAGCAGTCAGCCTCCTTCAAGGCCAGTACGTCGTTGACGCCGTCGCCGGTCATGGCGACTGTGTGGCCCTCTTTTTTCATAGCCTGCACCAGCTGCCGCTTCTGGGCCGGGGTCACGCGGCCGAAGACGGTATATTCCTCGGCAGCCTCGGCGATGGCCTCCTCGGTTTTCAGAGTTCTGGCGTCCACGAACCGCTCGGCGTTTGCGATGCCGGCCCGCTTCGCCACCTCAGAGACCGCTCTCGGATTGTCGCCGGAAATGACCTTGATGGCCACCCCCTGCTCGGCAAAGTAGCCGAAGGTCTCCGGCGCCTCGGCGCGGATCTTGTTGGACAGGAGGATCAGTGCGATGGGCAGCAGTGGTTTGTCGGGAACTTCGTCCTCCAAAGTTCCGTCATACATACCGAGCAGCAGGACCCGGCAGCCCTGGGCGGAGTAGCTTTCGATCAGCTCGTCGAATTCCGCCTCCTGATGGGCCAGCAGCACGTCCGGCGCGCCGAGAAGATAGGTCTCGTCGGAATGGAAGGAGACGCCGCCGTATTTCTTCGCAGAGGAGAAGGGCAGCGTGTGGATGGCCTTCTGCTTCACCTCACCGGTGAAGTAGCGCCGGAGGGCCGCCATGGTGTCGTTGTCCGCCTGCATGGCGTAGACGTAGTCCGCCATAATGAGGCGCACGTCGTTCTCCACGAAGCGATCCTCGCAGAGCAGGTGGACGTCCTCCACGGTCATCTTGTTTTCGGTGACGGTGCCGGTCTTGTCCACGCAGAGGGTGTCGACCCGCGCCAGCGTCTCGATGCACTCCAGCTCATGGACCAGAGTCTTTCGCTGAGCCAGACGCAGGACGCCCGCCACCAATGCAAGGCTGGTGAGCAGATAGAGCCCCTCCGGAATCATGCCGATGATGGAGCCGACGGTGCTGGTCACCGCAGTGGGCACCTCGCGTCCCAGCCACAGATGCTCCTTGATGAACATGATGGCCCCCAGCGGGATCACGAGAAAGCCGATCCACTTGACCAGGTTTTGCAGAGAGCGCATCATTTCGCTCTGCTGCGGCGGTTTCGCGGCCTTGGCCTCCAGCGTCAGGCGGCTGACGAAGCTGTCGGCGCCCACCTGGGTGAGTCTGGCTCTGCACTGACCGCTGACCACAAAGCTGCCGGAAAGCAGCCGGTCCCCGGGGAGCTTGTGGATCTCGTCGGACTCGCCGGTGATGAGAGCCTCGTTTACATAACACTCCCCTGCCGCCACCACCGCGTCGGCGTAGATCTGGTTTCCAGCGCCGAGGATGACGATGTCGTCCCGAACCACCAGCGCGGTGCCGATGGTGCGCTCCTGCCCTTCCCGGACCACGGTGGCCTTGGGGGCAGTGAGGACGCTGAGCTCCTCCAGGGTTTTCTTCGATCGGAGCTCCTGGACGATGCCGATGACGGTGTTGACGATGATGACGCCCATGAAGGTCAGATTCAAAAGCAGTCTCGGCTGCACGAAGCTGACGGCGATCACGCACAGCGCCAGCAGGAAGAAGAGAATATTGAAATAGGTGAAGACGTTGGAGAAGATGATCTCTCTGGTCGTCTTGCCGGCGCCCTCCACCGGAGTGTTGGCCCAGCCGGCGTCCAGACGTTCCTTCGCCTGCTTCTCGGTGAGTCCGGTATCCGGATCCGCCTCATAAACAGGCACCTCCCGTCTCGGCGGAAGATCCGGTTCCTTGCGCTTCGGATTTTGCAATTTATGCAGCAGGTTGTCCACGTTTGCGGCCTCCTGAAAATGATTCTTTCCTATTGTAGCAGAAAGACAGACAAAAACGTACAGGAATTTGTGAATTTTTTGAATTCTGTTGCACAAGACAGCATTCTGTGGTATAATTCAACTGGTTTATTATAAGTGTTCAAAAAAACCATAAAATATTTTTTAGGAGGAACGTACCATGAGCATTCTTTCCCGTTTTGCCGACATCATCTCCGCGAACATCAACGCCCTGCTTGAGAAAGCGGAAGATCCTGCCAAGATGATCGACCAGTATCTGCTGAAGGCCAAGGAAGACCTGGCCCAGGTGAAGCAGGAGACCGCCGGCGTCATGGCCGAGGAGACCCGCTGCAAGCGCCTGATGGATGACGCCCAGGAGGCCGTTGACAAGTATGAGAAGCTTGCCAAGAAGGCTCTGGCCGCAGGCAACGAGGGCGACGCCCGCCAGCTGATCGCCAAGAAGCAGGAGCTGGAGAAGACCCTCATCGCCGCCACCAACAACTACACCGTTGCCAAGGCCAACGCCGACAAGATGCGCCAGCTCTATGAGAAGCTCTCTCAGGACGTGGCCACCCTGCAGGCCCGCCGCAGCAACATCAAGGCCACCGTGGCCGTTGCCAAGACCCAGGCCCGCATCAACGAGGCCACTGCCGCTGCCGAGAGCGCTCACGGCTCTCTGGCCGCCTTTGACAAGATGGAGCAGAAGGCCCAGGAGATGCTGGACCGCGCCAACGCCGAGGCGGAGCTCAACGGTCTGGCCGCGCCCACCCTCATCACCCTTGAGGAGAAGTACTCCGGCCCCAGCGATGACGCCGTGGAAGACGAGCTCGCCAGACTGAAGGCCGAGCTCGGCATGTAAGATGCCCGGCGGAAGAGTCGGCGGAGGCGGCGGCCATGCCTCAGGCGGAGGCGGCGGCCGGATCGGCGGCGGCTTCGGAGGCGGGAGCAGAGGCAGCAGCTTCGGCGGCAGCAGAGGCGGCAGCTTCTACCCCTCCCCGGGTTCCCGCCCGGTGAGAGACTACGCGCCCAGAGCCAACCAGCGCTACAGCGTGCCCTATAACCCCAGACCCAGGGTCCGGACGATCTACGTCGGCCCGGTCTATCACCCGGGGCCCACGGTGGTCACCACCCAGGCCAGCGGCAGCGGCACCTCCGGCGGAAGCTCCAGCAGCTCCGGCAGCGGCATCGGCTGTCTGGTCGCGGCCATCTTCATGTTCCTGGTGATCGGTCTGTTCCTGCTGCTGGGATCGGCTGGCAGCAGCTCCGGCGGCGTGATGAACTCCACCGCCAACCGGGAGGCGCTGCCCTCCGGGATCGTGAATCTCACCGGATACTATGAGGACAACGCCAAAATCATCAACAGCACCGCCACCCTCCAGTCCGGCATGAAATACTTCTACGAGAAGACCGGCGTACAGCCCTATTTGTACACCACCGACTCCGTGGACGGAAACTACGCGCCCACCGACGCCCAGCTGGAGGCTTACGCCCAGCAGCTGTACAGCGAGCGCTTCGACGATGACGGCCACTTCCTCGTTCTGATCTATGACGCGGACCGCGACGGCTTCGGGTATTACTACATTCCCGGCAACGCCGCCAAGTCCGTCCTGGATGACGAGGCTCTGGGCATCTTCGAGGGCTACATGAATGCGGACTTCGACCAGTATTACAGCAGCACCGCGGGGTATTTCTCCAGCGTGTTCACCCATACCGCCGACCGCATCATGCAGGTGACCCGCAGCAACAGCTTCTACCTCGGCATCGCGCTGGTGGTGCTCGCCATTCTCGGCATCGCCTATTACTGGTGGAAGAAGGCCAAGGAGAAACGTCTCAAGGAGCTGGAGATGACCCAGCAGATCCTGGAGACCGACGTCAACAACATGGCCAAAGATCCCACCCTCGAGGATCTCGAACAGAAGTATTCCGATTAAACCACAAATCCGGAACCGTGCAAACGGCTCCGGATTTTTTTCATTTTCAAATTATAGTTTGTCGAGCTGTTGCGAGGCAGGATGTACGATGATTGCCAATCTAAAAGAGTGTCATTGCGAACCAGTGACCGATGTCATCTGGTGTGGCAATCCGCATCCCCCGGCGGCGGGGTAAAGAATAGCAGAACGTTGAGATAAACGGATTCGCCTAACAATATGCCAGTATTATAGCCAGCAGCGCAAGAGAACGGATTGCCACACCAGTGTGCGCACTGGTTCGCAATGACATTCTTTGGGTCTGGCGAAGAGAACAGCCCGCTAAACTTCTTTTTTCGCTGGAATGTGAAATCTGCTTTAAACTCCACACTCCACACTCCTAACTCCACACTGCTCTATAAACTCCAATTTGTCTTTCCATCCAGCAAAAAACCGCAGGCCGAAGCCTGCGGTTTTTTGAATTTGGATTACGCCTTGCTCTTAGCCTTGCTCTGCTTGGAGAAGGTGCCGATACCCTCGATGACGAGGATGATGGCCAGGATGAACATGGCCAGAGCGAAGACCAGCTGGAAGTAGTGGCCCCACATGGGAGCGCCACCCTCAGCGGCAGCAGCGGCCAGAGTGCCGTTGGCGAGGCCCTTGAACTTGCCGATGATGGTGATGGCCAGGCTGGTGAGCGTGGCGCAGAGCATGAAGATCATCGGAATGATGAACATCTTGTTGTTCTTGCCCACGTTGCCCAGCCAGGCGGCGACGGCCATCAGAGCCAGGCCGGCCAGCAGCTGGTTGGCAGCGCCGAACAGACCCCAGATCTGGCTGAGGGACAGACCGCCCAGCACGCAGCCCACGATGACCATAAACAGGGTGCCGACCAGCGGATAGGCCAGGAACTTGCGGATACCGGTGGCATCCTTGTAGCTCTTCTCGCCGTCCTTCAGGAACAGCTCGGAGAACATGTAACGGCTCAGACGGGTGCCGGAGTCCAGAGAGGTCAGCGCGAAGACGGAAACCGCCAGGGTCAGCAGGGCGTAGATGGTCTTGTAAACGGTGGTGGTGTCCGCGCCGAACATGGTGGCAATGCCGCCGGCGAAGGCAGCGGACGGGGAGCCGAACGGATTGGCGTCGCCGGTCCACTTATCGAAGACCATACCGACAGCGATCAGGGAGATGATGCCGAGGGCAGACTCGATGAGCATGGCGCCGTAGCCGATGGGCTTGGCGTGGGCCTCATTGTCCAGCTGCTTGGCAGTGGTACCGGAGGCGATCAGGCTGTGGAAGCCGGAGCAGGCGCCGCAGGCAACCGTGATGAACAGGGCCGGGAACAGGGTGCTGCCGTTGGCGAGCTTCCATCCGGTGAAAGCAGGAATGGTGAAGGTTGCGCTCTTGCTGAAGGCAGCGAACACGATGCCGAAAACGGCGATCAGCATCATGGCGTAAAGTAGATAGCTGGACAGATAGTCACGAGGCTGAAGCAGGATCCACACGGGAACCAGAGAGGCAATCGTGATGTACAGACCGATCAGGACGATCCAGGTCGTGCGGTTGAACGCAAGGCCGACCTTCAGGCCGAAGATGACGATGGCGACCACGCCGATCAGACCGATGATGGTGGCGGGCAGGGTGCCCAGGCCGGCACGGTTGGTCAGCAGACCGTAGATGATCGCCAGGACGATGAAGAGCATGGAGATCATAGCGGTGGTCTCGTTACCGGTCACGTTGGCGCCGCTGGTGATGACGGAGGCCGCCTCATTGGACATGAAGGTACCGGCAACGACGTTGACGAAGGAAGCGATGACGAGGATCAGAACCAGCAGGGCGAAGATCAGGAACAGGGTCTTGGCCTTCTTGCCCATGGTGTCGCCGATGATCTCGCCGACGGACTTGCCACCGTGACGGACGGACGCGAACAGCGCGCCGAAGTCATGCACACCGCCAACAAAGATACCGCCGAGCACGCACCACAGGAACACCGGAACCCAGCCGAACACTGCCGCCTGGATGGGGCCGTTGATGGGGCCTGCGCCCGCGATGGACGAGAAGTGGTGACCCATCAGAACCGCCGGTTTTGCCGCGACGTAGTCGACGCCGTCGGTCATGGTGTGCGCAGGAGTCTTCCGGGTGGGATCGATACCCCACTGCTTCGCCAGCCAGGAACCATAGGTTACATAGCCGATGACCAGGAGGACGATTGCAGCCAGAATGATGAATAATGCTGTCATTGTTTTCTCACTCTCCTATAAAATTGGTTTTCCCTGGAGCTCTTGCAAGCTCCAATTTGGCAAGCGATGGATCCGAGGATTCAGCGTCTACCCAAGAAAATATTTTGCAGGAGCTTTTTCAGGTCGGCGCCATGGCGGTTAGTGGCGGGTTTCCCGGTGGAAAGCTCGAATGCACCAAGTTTGAGATTGCTCCATCCCTGGAGCCCGTGGGCATAGCCCTTGCTGCGGTGAGTATGCTTGATGATCTTTTTGGTATCCGCAGGCAGCGTGTCTGCCAGCAGCAGGAAGGTGACGTCGGAATTTCTGTGGTTCTTCCCCGGGGTCACCTTTGCGATGGACTCGTCCCAGGCGGTCTCGACGAGAGACTTCACCGTTTCCGAATCGGGCTCAGAAGCGGCGTAGAAATAGACGTACTCGTTGGAGTCCATCTCCCACATCTTCGCCTCTTTGATCAGAAGGTAGGATTCCCCGTGGGCGTGGAACTCCGCCTTGGCAGAGAAGGGAGCGGTATTCTCCCGCACGACGTCGTAATAACGGGTGTAAGACTGGGTCAGTCGCTCCAGCGCCTCGTCCAACGTCATGCAGTTTTCCTCCTTTTCCCAGCTTATGCCTTTTTTCCTGCCTATTTTAGTCCTCTCATAGCAAAAATGCAATAGGTTTTTGCAGAATTTTTAACAGATTTTTTGATGAATAACTTCTTTTTTCTCGATTTTGGTCGGTTATTAGACGTAGCGGACGGCGGTTTCCTGATCCGGAGCCCGGACATAGCCGATTTCGGCGTTTTCGCAGCGATTTCCAAGAGCTTCCAGCAGCGCCTTGCTGAGCCGCTCGGTGGCCAGGCGGATCTGGGCCAGCTCCTGCTCCCCTTCTCCGCAGATCACCACGCTCTCCATGGGGATGCCCTGGTTGCAGCAGCCCATCCGGGCGTTGACCATCTCGACTCTCCGAAAGCAGCGGGTGACGGCGCCGTAAGGAAGGTAATAGACCTTGCGGCCGGTCTTGAAAAACAGATGCGCTCCGCCCAGCTTCGCAGGGGTGAAGTCCTCTGCAGCCTGATATTCCTGCTCCAGAGCGGCGGCGTCTGCGGTGAGATCTTTTTGCAGCGGAAGGAATTTCATGGTCGTCCTCCTCTTTCTTCGCTTTTGCCTGCTAATACGGCAGTTCGATAATACGACTATTTTTTCACATTTTAGCACTTCTGATACAGCATTGCAAGTATCAGTTTTCCTTTTATGTTTCAAGAAATTGAACTTTTTTCTTTTCCCCCTGCAGCGTGAACATACGCGGCTGGCGCAAACGACCCGCCTCACGACTGCAAATTCCAGTTTATCGGGGAACTGCAATGATCCACCGTAGGGCGGGGACCT
>CADCQK010000025.1 GCA_902803575.1 Oscillospiraceae bacterium | reverse complement strand
TTGTAGGGCGGGGACCTGTGCCCCGCCGTTGATCCGGCAGTATATTTGTTGCGGCGGGGCACAGGTCCCCGCCCTACGGTGTTCTTTATTAATACCCCGATAAACTATCATTTGCCCTCCGCAGCGACGGGGAAATTTGACAGAAAGCCGGGTTTGCGGTATAATATCAAATGTATTGTTATGCGCTGCGATCGGCAGCGGGGAGGATACAACCATGAGATATTCGGCAGAGGACCAGATGCAGACCCTTTTGGCCGCGCCTGAGGCGGTGGAGGTGCTGGAGAAGCACTTTCCCAAGATCCTCAAGAACCCGGCGCTGCAGATGACGCGCTTCATGTCGCTGCGATGTGTGGCGGCCTTTGCGCAGTCGGGTCTGTCCGCGGAGCAGCTCGACGAGATCGACGCAGAGCTCCGCCAGCTGGACTGAGCGCTATTTGAGCGCACGCACATGCGGCCTTATGCATTGTCAGGAGGCCGCATGTATTCTGTTTTAGGTAAACGCTGAACAAATCGCCGCACCCACCTTGCCGGCATCTTTTCCGTCTGATTTTGTCTCTCAATCTTGAAATACACAAAGTATTCCTGCGATTTTGCGACTTTATCAGGCAGAAAATCTGCTCAGCAATCTGTGCACTTCGATTCATTCAGCGCTTACCATGAAAGGAATCCCTATGAATGATATGTATATTCCGCCGCTGAAGCGGATCGCTGCCATCCACGATCTGTCGGGGTTGGGGAAGTGCTCCCTGACTGTGGCGCTGCCGGTGATCTCGGCCACGGGGGTGGAGTGCGCCTGCATCCCCACGGCGGTGCTCAGCACCCACACCGGCGAATTCACCGGCTGGACCCTTCGGGATCTGGCGGACGACATGCTCCCCATCGCAAGACACTGGCAGAGCACCGGGGCGCAGTTTGACGGGATCTACACCGGCTATCTGGCGAGCCCCGCCCAGGCGGAGACCGTGATGAAGATCCTCTCGCTGCTCTCTACGGAGAAGACCCTCGTGGTGGTGGATCCGGTCATGGCGGACAACGGCAGATACTATTCGAACTTAGACGACCGGATGTGCCAGGCCTTCCGCAGACTCATCGCCCACGCCGACGTGATCACCCCCAACATCACCGAGGCAGCCCTGCTGGCGGGGATGGACTACCGGCACGCGGACCACGGGGAGACCTACCTCCGCACCCTGTTTCACAGACTGGCGGACCTGGGGCCCAAGACCATCGTCATCACCGGCGTCCGCACCGGGGAAACCGAGATCGGCAACCTGGCCTACGACGTGAAGACCGGGGAGATCTGCCGCTGCATGCGCCCGGCGCGGGAGGGTGTTTTCTACGGCACCGGCGACATTCTGGCCTCGGCGCTGGCGGCGCTGCTGGTGCGGGGCGCCACGGTCCGGCAGGCCCTCACCACGGCCACGCTGCTGACCGACGACAGCATCGAACGCAGCCTCCACCACGACACCCCCAGACGCTTCGGCGTGGATTTCGAGGGGGCGCTGCCGGCCTATCTCCGCCGGGTGGAGGAAATATTCAAAACAGAAGGATGAATACCTGACGATCTGTTCAGTAGTGCGTAATTTTTCCGGGAAAAAGCGTCAGAAATGGTTGACAATAAGAGGATAATATCGTATAGTGTATTGAGACGTTTTTTAATCTTTATGTTAACATTTTGATACACTTCCAAGCAAAAACATAAGGATTTTCAAGCATTTTGCGGTTGTAACTGCTTTGTAATTTTTTCACAGGTCACGGCGGGGAAACGCCGGTGGCCGTTTTGGCGTCCTATATGAGGGAGTAAAAGAGGGCTTTTCATGCAGAGAAAATCATTCATGGAGCGGCTGGCCGGGTTCATCGTGGACAAACGATATCTGTTCCTGGTGCTCTTTGCCGCCCTGTGTATTATGTCAATCTTCACCTCCGCGGGGGTGCGGGTCAACGAGGATCTGACCGACTATCTGCCGGACGACTCCGAGACCCGGCAGGGTCTCGCCATCATGAACCGGGAGTTCGTCACCTACGGCAGCGCCCGCGTGATGGTGTCGAACATCACCTACGACAAGGCCGAACAGCTGGCCGAGATGCTCCGGGATGTGGACGGCGTCAAGGCCGTGGAGATCAGCAACGATCCCCAGCACTTCCGGGACGCCGCCGCCCTCTTTGAGGTGACCTTCCAGGGGGAGAAGCTGGACAACATCGCCATCGACGGCGTGGAGAACGTCCGCGAGGCGTTAAAGGACTACGACACTTACATCTATACCGAGGTGGGCAACCCCACCGGCATCATCCTGGAAAAGGAGATGCAGATGGTGCTGGTGATCCTGGTTGCCATCATCATCGTGGTGCTGCTGCTCACCAGCCGGACCTTCGCGGAGGTACCGGTGCTGCTGATCGTCTTCGGCGTGGCGGTTTGGATCAACAAGGGCACCAACTTCTGGTTCGGTGAGATCTCGTTCATTACGAATTCCATCGCGGCGGTGCTGCAGCTGGGTCTGGCCATCGACTACGCCATCATCCTCTGCCACCACTATACCGAGCAGCGGGAGACCCTGGAGCCCAAGGAGGCCGTCGTCAAGGCCCTGAGCATGGCGATCCCGGAGATCTTCTCCTCCAGCCTGACCACCATTTCCGGTCTGCTGGCGCTGGCCTTCATGAAGATCAAGATCGGCCAGGACATGAGTCTGGTGCTGATCAAGGCCATCATCTTCAGCATGCTGTCGGTGTTCCTGCTGATGCCGGGGCTGCTGCTTCTGGCAAGCCCGCTGATCGACAGGAGCCACCACAAGAGCTTCCTGCCGAAGATCAGCGGCTGGGGACGCTTCACGGTGAAGAGCCGCTACGTGGTGCCGCCCATCTTCCTGGTGGTGGTCATCGCCGCGGCGATCCTGGCAAACCACTGCCCCTACGTGTTCGGGTACAGCACCCTGGACACCATGAAGCAAAACGAATACAAGCTGGCGGAAAAGAAGATCAACGAGACCTTCGGCGAGCTCAACGAGGTGGCGCTGATCCTGCCCTTCAAGGACTATGAGACCGAGGAAAAGCTCTACGCGGACCTGAGTGAGCTGGAGGGCATCGACGAGATCATCGCCCTGGCCGGCACCGAGGCCAGAGACGGCTTCATGGTCACCTCCGGTCTGACGCCGAGAGAGTTCTCCGACCTGACGGATCTGGACATCGGCGTCACCCGAGCCCTCTACATGGCCTACAGCACCCAGAACGACAATCTGGCCCAGGCCGTTGGTCAGCTCATCGATGTGACCAACATCGACAATTCCAAGATCCCGCTGATCGAGATGATCAAGTTCATCTACGACCAGAGAGAGGCCTACCAGTCCCGGATCGATCCGGAGATGATGGCAGACCTCACGGAGCTCTACGACGAGCTCATCGACGGCGAGTGCCAGCTCCACACCCCGGAATACTCCCGCATGCTCCTGCACCTGAATCTCCCGGTGGAGAGCGAGGAGACCTACGATTACCTCATGGTCATCAAGGGCGTCATCGGGAAGTATTACACCGAATCCTACTTCGTCGGCGAGACCGCCAAGGACCGGGACTTCTCCTCCGCCTTCGGAGAAGATAACCTCCTGATCAGCGTGCTGACCCTGGTCTTCGTGGTGGTGATCCTGCTTTTGACCTTCAAGAGCGCGGCGCTGCCGCTGCTGCTGATCCTGGTCATCCAGGGCAGCATCTGGATCAACTTCGCGGTGCCGACGGTGATGAAATCCAATCTGTATTTCCTGGCGTATCTAATCGTCAGCGCCATCATGATGGGCGCCAACATCGACTACGCCATCGTAATCTCCAGCCGGTATCTGCAGTTCAAGGAGCAGATGAACTACAAGGACGCCATGGTCGAGGCGCTGAACGTCTCGCTCCCCACGGTGGTCACCTCCGGCACCATCCTGGCCGCCGCCGGCGTCGCCATCGGACTCTTAAGCTCCGAGAACACCGTCGCCTCCATCGGCGTGTGCCTGGGCCGCGGCACCATTTTGAGCATGGTGCTGGTCATGGGCGTGCTGCCGCAGCTGCTTCTGCTGGGCGACAGCATCGTGGAGAAAACATCCTTCAACATCGGCAGACCCACCCAGCTGCAGAGCCTCCAGGGGGCCATGCGCATCAACGGCCACGTGAGAGGCTACATCAACGGCTTCGTGGACGCCGACGTGCGGGGCTTCGTCAACGGCACCGTCAGCGCCTCCATCGACATCGGCAAGGTGGAGATGGCGGAGGACCAGCCCAACAGTGAACAAATCAACCAACCCGACTACGAGTCCATTTCCGACGGAATCGGGGGAGGAGAAGAGCAATGAAACGAAACAGACGCAGACTGCTTGCCATCGGCCTTGCCGTGGTGCTGTGCTTCCTCATGGGGGCGGGCTCCACTCTGGCAGAGCAGAATACGATCCGCATCACCTCTGTGGAGGAGCTCCAGCAGCTCAGCGAAAGCTGCAGCTATGACGCTTACTCCAGAGACAAGACCGTTTATCTGGAAAACGATCTGGATCTCGGCGGATCTGACTTCACGCCCATCCCCACCTTCGGCGGCGTGTTCGACGGCCAGGGCCACACCATCTCCGGACTCTCTCTGGATGGGGACGCCAGCCATATGGGCCTGTTCCGCTATGTGCAGGAGGGCGGCACCGTCAAGGACCTCACCGTCACCGGCAACCTGAACCCCGCCGGCAGCATGAGCGAGATCGGCGCCATCGTGGGCACCAACCTGGGCACCGTCAGCGGCTGCAGCTTCTCCGGCACCGTCAACGGCTCCTATAACGTCGGCGGCATCGCCGGCACCAACGAGCCCACCGGCATGATCTACAACTGCAAGACCGAGGGCTACGCCTCCGGCGACCACTACGTGGGCGGCATCGTGGGTCAGAACCTGGGCACCATCTCCTACTGCTCCAACACCGCGGGCGTGAACCTCTCCACCGAGGAGAACGTCACCGCCGTCTCTGAGGTGGACATCGAGGCCCTCACCGACGAAGAGGGCGAGGTCCACACCGCCACCGACGTGGGCGGCATCGCGGGCTTCAGCTCCGGCGTGGTCATCGGCTGCACCAACTGGGGCAGCGTGGGCTATGAGCACGTGGGCTTCAATGTGGGCGGCGTGGTCGGCCGCCAGAGCGGTCTGGTCTCCGGCTGCACCAACTGGGGCGGCGTCAGCGGCCGCAAGGACGTGGGCGGCATCGCCGGCCAGATGGAGCCCTACATCACCATCGACCTGGGCTCCGGCAGCGCAGCCAAGCTGGAAGCCGATCTGAACACCCTGCACGGCGGGGTGGACACCCTTCTGAACCACACCGGCGCCGCGGCCTCCGCCATCAGCGCCACCATCGGCCAGATCGCGGCCTCCGCCTCCAGCGCCACCGAGCACGCCAGATACGTGGCAGAGCAGACCGCCTCCTATGTGGATGACGCCACCGGCACCATCAACGAGGTCATGCTCCGCATCAGCACTTCCGAGAAGATGGTCTCCCCGGCCATCACCGAGTTCTCTCAGGGCGCCATCGCCCTGGACGGCGCGACCCGATTCTTCTCCAACGGCTTTGATTCTCTCGACGCCATCGATGAGATGACCGCCGCCGACAGATCCAGCTTCAAGAATGCCACCGGCGATCTGAGCACCACCTCCGAGCGGCTGAACGCGGCCATGGCCTACTGCGGCTGGCTCATGAAGGTGGCCGACAACCAGGCCGGCACCGGCAACTACGACCTGCTCACCGAGCGGCCCGACAACTGGCTGGAGATGTCCAACAAGTACGGCTACAACTACGATCCCGACGCGCTGACCTCCTATGAGGGCGTCCGCGACGCGCTCTTAAAGGGCGTGGGCGACGCTGCCAGTGCCGCGGGCGTCCTGTCCGGCGACATTTCCACCATGACCCGCATCATCAACCTCTACTACCTCACCGAGGATGTGGACGGCAACACCCGCATGGAGAACACCAGCGCCGCCTTCAAGACCGCATTTGACACCCTGCGCGGCGCCACCAGCCACTTCTCCACCGGAATGAGCTACATGGATCAGGTGGGCAGCTACCTCTCCGGCAACGAGGATCTGACGCTCCCCGGCGTGGACAGCGACTTCCGCACCGCCATGGAGGGCATGTTCGACGATCTGGGCAGCATCTCCGGCGGCCTCGGCAGCCTGAGCACCCAGAGCGCCAACTTCTCCGCGCAGATCATCGCCGATATGCAGACCGTCAACGACCAGTTCAACGTGGTCATGATCGACCTGGTGGATATCCTGCAGCTGGCCATGGATCCCGATATGGAGAACATCATCGAGGACACCTCCGAGGCCGATCTCAGCACCACCAACGGCAAGGTCTTCAACTGTGAAAACTACGGCGCCGCCATGGGCGACATCAACGCCGGCGGCATCGCGGGCTCCATGGCCATCGAGTATGACTTCGACCCGCAGAATGACTCCAACGCCATGGAGGACAGCAGCCTCACCAGCAAGTACTTCACCAAGTGCGTCCTGGCCGAGAGCCGCAACTACGGCTCCGCCACCTCCCGCCACGACTGCGCGGGCGGCGTCTGCGGCGACAGTGAGCTGGGCGTCATCACCGGCTGCCAGGGCTTCGGCCCCGTGGAGAGCACCGGCGGCGACTATGCCGGCGGCATCGTGGGTCTGAGTAAGAGCGCGGTCCGCTCCAGCTGGGCCAAGTGCGCCGTCACCGGCGGCAGCTATGTGGGCGGCGTGGCCGGCTTCGGCAAGAACGTCTCCGACTGCGGCACCCTGGTGAACCTCAGCGCACGTGACAACTGCATCGGCACCATCGCAGGCGATCTGGACGCAGAGGGCGCCGCCACCGGCAACGTCTATGTCCACGACAGCCTCTCCGGCGTCGACGGCATCAGCTATCAGGGCATGGCCGAGGAGCGCACCTACAACGACTTTATGGCCCAGGAGAACGTCCCTGCGGAGTTCTCCAGCTTCACCGCCACCTTCTCCGCCAACGGCGAGATCGTCAAGACCATCACCTTCGGCTACGGCGGATCCATCGATGAGAGCGAGATCCCCGAGTGCCCGCCGGTGGACGGCAACTACGGCCGCTGGCCCGAGATGAACTACAAGAACCTGACCTTCGATCTGGACATCAAGGCCATCTACTCCTCCAGCGCCGCTGTGGTGGAGGGCGACCTCTACGCCGATGATACCGACACCCCGCTGGTGCTGGTGCAGGGCGTGTTCGACCCGGCCGCCTCCGTCCATGTGGCGGATTCCAAGATCCCCGCTCCGGAGCTGCCTGCCGGCCAGGAGCTGGAGATGCAGTATGACGTGGAGGTGCTGAACGATCAGCCCGTCAGCGGCGAGGATGCGGCGGTCAACGTCCGTGTCTACGCCCCCGAGGGCACCCACACCATCTACGCCTACCGCGACGGCGAGTGGACCAAGGTGGACGCCTCCCGCGACGGCAGCTACCTGGTGTTCAAGAGCCCGGACCGTGACGTGACCTTCGCCGTGGCCAAGGGCGGCGGCGGACATGTGTGGCCGTGGCTGGCCGGAGCCGGTGTGCTGGCTCTGGGCGGCGGCGGATACGTGCTGGGCAGACGCCGCAAGAACAAGAAGGAAGTCGAGCGGCTGCAGCAGAAGTACAATGCCCCCCGCACCGAGCCCGTTGCGACCGCCAAGCCGGTCAACGTGGAACCCGCGCCCCAGACCGTGGAAGTGAAGGAGCCCGTGACCGTCCCCGACGTCCCGGTTGAGACCGTGGAGACCCCGGTGGAGCCCATCGTGGAAGCCGTCGAGACCCCGGTGGAGACCGTCGCGGAAACCGTCGAGACCACCGCTGAGAACGTGGTCGAGACCGTGGAAGCGGCTGCCGAATCCGCAGCAGCGTCCGTGGAGGACGTGGTGGAGGATGTGGTCGAACCCGAGCCCATCACCAGACGCCCGGTCTTCGATGAGTCCGCACCCCTCACCGAGGAGACCATCGAGGCCCTCTTCGGAGATCCCACCGACACCCCCAAAGAGTAAATAAACTAGAAAAAGCCTTCCCGTTCACCGCGGGAGGGCTTTTTTGTGCTGTGTGGAGTTGAAATGAGATTTTACATACCAGCGATAAATTGGGAGTTTAGCGGGAAGTTGGATAGAGGGTTGCCTTCCCCTTGAGGGGAAGGTGGCACGGCGGGAAATAGCCGTGACGGATGAGGTGGCAAATCTTGTACTGCAAACGAAATCTGGCCACCTCATCAGTCTCGCTTCGCTCGACAGCTTCCCCTCAAGGGGAAGCCTTTAATGCGGAGGCTTCGCCCCGATAAACTATAATTTATCCTTCATAAAAACCAACAGACGCACCCGGTCGGATGCGTCTGTGTTTCTGATGTTTTCAGTCCTTTCAGCCCTTGTGGAACACGCCGACGATGAACTCCCAGACACTCTGGAAGGCGGCGCCGATCTGCTGGGCGATCTCCTTGACGGTTCCGGTGAAGCCAGAGAGCTTATCCTTCATCCCGGCGAACTGCCGCAGGGTCTCCTGGATGGCCTGCACCTTCTTCAGCAGCTCCGAGGGGTCCAGCTTCTCCAGCGCGCGGGTCAGGCTGATCAGCTGGTCGATCTGGTTGTCGGAGAGGGTCACGTCGTAGTTGTCCGCGATCTCCACGATCTGGCTGCGCAGCTCCGCGTCATCCATGTTCACGGTCTCGTCGGTGATCATCTTCAGCTGGTTGACGATCTCCACGCTGTCGGCGTCGCCGATCTCCTGGGCCAGCTCCGCGGTGACAGCCAGCTCCTGAGAGCTGACCTCCTTGGCGGTCTCATCCAGCGGCTCGCCGGTGATGACCTCATAGGCCTTGTAGATGCCGGTGAGGGCGGCGGTGCCGGAGACGTCGAAGGGCGCGGCCACCACGACCTTGGCGTCGGTGATGCCGGCGGTGGCCAGAGCGCTGATGTACATCTGGGCCGTGCAGTAGGTGATGTTGTGGGTGGCGACGGTGATGCTCTGACCGGCGGGCAGCACCTCCAGATAGGTGCAGGAGATGGCCCGGCTGCCGATGGCGCTCTCGTCCACCAGACCGCTCAGATACTGCCGCTCGTCGGCGTTGGTGACGATCAGCTCATCCACGTCCCCGCGGTTCACGTCGAAATACTTGTAGACCTCCTGGATCTCCTGCTCGTTGAGATCGGCACCCAGGGTCACGCGGGTCTCGCCCACGTTGGCAGCCATGGCGGAGCCGAGACCGCACAGCAGCGTGAGACACAGCAAAACAGAAAGCATACGTTTGAATTTCATGTTCAAAGTCCCTCCTTTCGGGAATGACCTTATGACGTGCGGGGGTGAAAAATGTTCCCGCCGTCCAGGTCCGCCCCATTGTACAGCGGATCCGCAGGAAAAGCAAGCAAATAATCATCCACCCGCCAAGCGGGTGGTTTTTCTTATGCGGGCATAGCCCTCTGTTCCTCGCGGACACGTAGAACGTGTAATAC
>CADCQK010000024.1 GCA_902803575.1 Oscillospiraceae bacterium | reverse complement strand
TCAACGGCGGGGCACAGGTCCCCGCCCTACGGTGGATCATTGCAACAGCTCGATAAACTATCATTTGCATCTCCATAGAAAACGGCGCGCTGCGTACTGCAGCGCGTCGAATTTAGTTATAGCGAATAAATCGGATCAGAAACCGGACGCCGGCGGTGGTGAGGGCCGTGCCGAGGCCGGTATAGAAGAATCCGAAGAAGAACTCCGGCAGCAGGCCGCTGTGTCTGAGACCGATGCCGAGGCTCATCATGAAGATCATCAGCAGATAGCTCTTCCCGTCAAAGAATCTCCAGAAAGGCTGCTTCGTTTCATAGCCTTTGATCCGGGCGGTGTGCTTCGTAACGATCTTCGAGAACATCAGGTGAAACCCGAGGAAGATCAGGATTGCCAGCGCCGCCATCAGCAGGATCCGTCCGATCTTCGACGCGGTGCAGACCGCGAGGAACGCCTTAATGCCGATCCGGAGGATGTTCACGCCCGCCGCCAGCCACACGAAGCCCGCGATGCCGAGCAGGGTTCGATTGGATACCACCTCAGCCCTCCTCCAGCAGATAGCCCGCCGCTCTTAAAGCCGCGCAGGTCCGCTCGAAGGCCGCCTCGTCGGGGCAGCGGAGGTTGTGCAGGTGGATCCCGTCGGTGAGGGTGCTGAGGGGTTTGGTGTCCTCCGCGTCCAGCCGCTCGATGAACTGCCGCACGTCGTAGCGGCTGGCGATCTGCAACTGGCCGGTGAGCTGCCCGTAGACCGGGTGCTCCACCACCACGTCCAGCACCGTGCAGCCGTTGTCCACCATGATGTTCAGCTCCTCCTCGGTGCCCTTTCGATCATGGCGGCAGGCAACGGTGCGCAGCAGGCCTGCCTCCTGCCCTTCCAGTACATAACCTCTGGGGGTGGCGGAAATGTTCGCGCCGCTGGCTCGCAGCAGGGCCACGTCCCCCACGATGATCTGCCGGCTCACATTGAACTTGGCCGCCAGATGGGAGGCGCTGACGGAGCCCTCCGCTTCGGAAAGGATGCCGAGGATGGCGTCACGCCGCTGGGCAGCATTCACGATTTACCACCGGCGTTCAGCAGCTCCATCTTGATCTTCAGGAGCCTGTCGGAGAGGTCCACATAGTAGTTGTGGGGATTGTCGAAGCGCAGCACCTCAGGCCAGAGGGTCTTGATCTGCTCGGCGCAGTATGCCTTGATCTCGTCGAGAGTGGGCTTTTCGTAGACCAGCTCGCCGTTTAAGAAGATCGGCACCTGCAGCTCCTTGGCCACGAAGTCGGTCATGACCTTCTTCTTCCAGGTGGCGTCGGGGTCGCAGATCTCCAGCGGCTGGGTGTCGTCCACCACCTCGTCATAGACGGTGATATAATCCGCCTCGGCCATGCCGCCGTCGCGAGTGAAGAAGCGGTAGAGGCGCTTATAGTGCGGGTTCGTGATCTTGCCCACGTTCTCGCTGATCTTGATCTTCGGGACGATGCTGCCGTCCTCTTTCTCGACGGCGCAGAGCTTGTACACGCCGCCGAACACCGGCTCGCTCTTGGCGGTGATCAGCCGCTCGCCCACGCCAAAGGAGTCGATCTGGGCGCCCTGGCGCAGCATGCCGAGGATCAGCTGCTCGTCCAGAGAGTTGGAGACCGTGATCTTGCACTCCGGCCAGCCGGCCTCGTCCAGCATCTTTCTGGCCTTCTTGGTGAGATAGGCGATGTCGCCGGAGTCGAAGCGGATGCCGCACTTGGTGATACCCAGAGGCTTCAAAACCTCGTTGAAGGCACGGATGGCGTTGGGCACGCCGGACTTCAGGCTGTTGTAGGTGTCCACCAGCAGGGTGGCGTTGGTGGGATAGGTCTCGCAGTAGGCCTTGAATGCCTCATATTCCGAATCGAACATCTGCACCCAGGAGTGGGCCATGGTGCCGCCCGCCGGGACGCCGTAGAGCTCGTCGGAGATGGTGCAGGCCGTGCCGGCGCAGCCGCCGATGTAGGCCGCTCTGGCGCCGATGATGGCGCCGTCGGCACCCTGTGCTCTTCTGGAGCCGAACTCCAGCACCACGCGGCCGTCGGCAGCCCGGCAGATCCGGTTTGCCTTGGTGGCGATCAGGCTCTGGTGGTTGATCTGCAGCAGGAGATAGGTCTCGATCAGCTGGGCCTGGATGGCGGGGGCCCGGACCGTGATCAAAGGCTCACGCGGGAACACCGGGGTGCCCTCGGGAACCGCCCAGATGTCGCCGGTGAAGCGGAAGTCCTTCAGATACTCCAGAAACTCCTCGCTGAAGAGCTTCCGGCCCCGGAGGTATTCGATGTCCTCCTCAGAGAAATGCAGGTTCTGGATGTAGTCGATGACCTGCTCCAGGCCCGCCGCGATGGCAACACCGCCGCCGTCCGGCACGTTGCGGAAAAACATATCAAAATAGGTGATGCGATCTTTCATGCCATGCTGGAAGTAGCCGTTGCCCATGGTCAGCTCATAAAAGTCGCACAGCATGGTCATGTTCAGGGGAGATTTCAGATCCATTGTTGTCATGCCTCCTGTCAATACAGTGGATATGGCTACTATAGCACAATCCCCCACCCGCGGCAACCATTATAAATTTAACGATCCTTTATATTAACATAATATTTTTTTATGTTAATCATTCTATGGAGAGAATTCCTTGGATTCATCGCTTCCACCTCATCCGTCACGGCTATTTTCCGCCGTGCCACCTTCCCCCCTAGGGGAAGGCACCCTTTCCGTTTCGCTCGTCTATTCTATCACACATAAGTACGAAACAAAAGCAAAAAAGCCTTCTCCTTGAGGAGAAGGTGCTCCAGTGCGCACACTGGGGCGGATGAGGTGTCCGCATCCCTTTCCCTACCATTCATAAAAGCTTTACAAAAAAATTTGCGCTGGGGGGTTGTAAAATTCGGAATTTGTGGTATAGTATGCAATGTTAGCACTCAGGTTGTTTGAGTGCTAATGCCCTGAATTTGTTAATATAATTAAGGAGGCAATACATCATGAAACTCAAACCTTTGGCAGACCGTGTGGTGCTCAAGCAGCTGCAGGCCGAGGAAAAGACCAAGAGCGGTCTGTTCATCGCCACCAGCGCCCAGGAGAAGCCTGAGATGTACGAGGTCATCGAGGTCGGCCCTGGCGGCATGGTGGACGGCAAGGAAGTCGCCATGTGCGTCAAGAAGGGCGACAAGGTCCTCGTGGGCAAGTACACCGGCACCAACGTCAAGGTCGAGGAGCAGGAGTATTCCATCGTCCGTCAGGGCGACATCCTCGCAATCGTGGAAGACTAAGTTAGGAGGCAGTTATCATGGCAGCAAAACAGATCATTTACGGCGAAGAGGCACGCAAGGCGCTGGAGCGCGGCGTCAACCAGCTCGCCGATACCGTTAAAATCACCCTGGGCCCCAAGGGCCGCAACGTCGTGCTGGGCAAGAAGTACGGCTCTCCCCTGATCACCAACGACGGCGTGACCATCGCCAAGGAGATCGAGCTGGAGGATCCCTTTGAGAACATGGGCGCCCAGCTGATCCGCGAGGTCAGCACCAAGACCAACGACATCGCCGGCGACGGCACCACCTCCGCCACCGTTCTGGCCGACCTTCTCCATGGCGTCCGCGATCAGCTGACCGACGAACTCGTCACCGGAGGAGATGGTGCCGACGCGGGCGATGTCCTTGGTGCCGTCGACAGGCTGGCTGTTCTGGTGAATGGCCTCCACGGCGGCGTCTGCGGCCTTCTGGATGCCGCGGCGCATGACCATGGGGT
>CADCQK010000023.1 GCA_902803575.1 Oscillospiraceae bacterium | reverse complement strand
GGCGATGTGGCCGTCCACGCCGATGCCGCCCATGAACAGGTCGATGCCGCCGTAGGAGGCGATCTTCTCCTCGTAGCGGGCGCACTCACCCTCGGGATCGTCGGTCATGCCGTTGAGAATGTTGATGTTCTCGGGCTTCATGTCCACCAGATGATCGAAGAAGTTGTCGTGCATGAAGTACCAGTAGCTCTGGTCGTGCTCGTGGGGCAGGCACAGATACTCGTCCATGTTGAAGGTCACCACGTTGGCGAAGGACAGCTCGCCCGCCTGGTTCATTCTGGCCAGCTCTTTGTAGACCCCGATGGGGGAGGAGCCGGTGGGAAGGCCCAGGATGAAGGGGCGGTCTTCCTTGTGGTTGTTGATCTTGTTTGCAATATAGTGGGCAGCCCAAAGGCTCATCTTCTCGTAATTATCCTGGATAACGACTCTCATATTGGTTTAACTCCTTATTATTAGAATGACAGCGTGATCGGAAAAACCTCTGTTACAGTGTTCATTCTGCTTTTTCGCTTTTCCGTTTCGACCCACGCAGGCCGTGGCGGCATCCGCCGAATCTTTCGATCACCGCCATACCTCGTCAACCATATCAGGTCCCGGCGCTAGAAACGCTCTTAACCTCCTCACGCGAGCGCAGCTTTACATAAAAAATTTTACTCCAGTGTATGAATTTTGTCAATTAGTAAGGCCGATAAAAATTGGATTTCCGCGGGTGGTATATTTGGAAGATTTCCAGCCCTGCCGGATTGCATTTTTTCCGGAACGCGTTATAATAAGTGCATCACGAATCCCGGAGGAGGAAAAACTATGGAACTGAAGGAGGCCGTTCAGGCCAATTTTGCAAAGCAGGTGGAGTCTCTGCAGGGACTTCTGAAAATCAGGAGCGTGGAGTGCATCGGGGAAAACCGCACCCCCTTCGGTCAGGGCACCAAGGACTGCCTGGACTACTGCCTGAATCTCGGCAAAGAGATGGGTTTTAAAGCTGTCAATCTCCATGATCGCTGCGGATATCTGGAATACGGCGACGGGGAAGAGATGATCGCCGTTCTCGGCCATCTGGATGTGGTGCCCGAGGGGACCGGCTGGATCCACGACCCCTACGGCGCCGAGATCGACGGCGACCGGCTCTATGCCCGCGGCGCAATCGACGACAAGGGCCCCATGATGGCGGCGCTGTACGCACTGAAAGCGGCGGTGGATGCCGGCGCGGAACTGAAGCGCAGAGTTCGGATCATTTTCGGCTTAAATGAAGAGACCGGCTGTGCCTGCATGCAGCATTATGTAAACTGCGGCGAGGAACAGCCCGTGCTGGGCTTCACTCCGGACGGCGACTTCCCGCTGATCAACGGGGAGAAGGGCATCTGCGCCGCTTATTACACCTTCCCCCTCGGAACCAGCATCAAGCGCTTCACCGGCGGCACGGCTTTGAACATGGTGCCTGCCATGGCTGAGGCGGTTGTGGATCTCCCGCTGGAAGCGTTGAAAACCAAGGCCGCCGAGGGCATCTCGGTCTCCGAGACCGATGAGGGCATTGTGGTTTCCGCCCAGGGTCAGAGCGCCCACGGCAGCACCCCGGAAAAGGGCGTCAACGCCATCGTTCGACTGGCGGCATTCCTCAAGGATCTGGAGCTGGACGCGGCCTCCAAGCAGCTGGTGGAGAGCATTGCCAACCTCTATCCCCAGGGCACCATCGGAGAAAAGCTTGGCATCGCCCTTCACGACGACGTCTCCGGCAATATGGTGGTGAATCTGGGCACGGCGGAGACCCAGGACGGCCTTGTGACCATCGGCGTGAACCTGCGGGTGCCGGTGACCTTCGGGGAGAAGGATTTCCACCGGAAGCTCACCACCCTCATGGGCAGCCAGGGCTTCTATGAAAAGACCTTCCACTTCACCCCGCCGCTCTACATCCCCGCCGACGCGCCGCTGATCCAGATCCTCAGAAAGGTCTATGAGCAGGAGACCGGTCTCGACGGCACCCCCGAGTGCATCGGCCGCGGCACCTACGCCAAGACCATGCCCAACATCGTGGCCTTCGGGCCCATCTTCCCCGGGGAACCCTGCGTGGAGCACGAGCCGGAGGAGTTCATCTCCCTCACCAGCTTCCGGAAGATGACCGAGATCTACGCCAAAGCCATCGTCGAGCTGGCAAACGCCTGATACATGATCTGTTTTGTACCGCCCCTGGAGGTCATTCGACCGCCGGGGGTGGATTTTTTCGCCTATTTTTTGAGGTTTGTGTTGACGTGTGTGTTTTTGATACGGTATAATATTTCCCATCAGTACCGAATGTGTGTGATCATTCGGAAGTCAAAAAGGAGAGGAAACTGGTATGAAGAAAAGCACACGTTTTCTGAGCGTTCTGCTGGCTGTGATGCTGGTCATGTCCCTGTTTGCGGGCTTTGCGGCCTACGCGGCAGAGGTTCCCAGCGCGGAAGACCAGGCGGCTATGAACAACCACCACGGTGTGGCAGGCTTCGAGGGCATCAACAACTTCCGTGATCTCGGCGGCTACTACACGGCTGACGGTGCGTATCAGATCAAGGATGGCCTGCTGTTCCGCAGCGCCAACCTCCACGACGCCACTGCGGCCGACATTGCCAAGCTGCAGAATATGGGCGTCAGCAAGGTCATCGACCTGCGCATGGCGGTGGAGCGTCTCACCAAGTCCAACAAGACCGTTCCGGGCGCCGAGTATGTCGCCGACTCCCTGCTGTTCCTGCCGAACCCCTTCGTCATCACCATGGACGACTTTGCCGCCACCCTGAAGGCCGTGAAGTCCGGCGTCATGGACACCTACATGTCCAACATGTACCGTCAGATGATCGCTGACCCCGTGGCCATCCACGCCACCAAGGTCTTCTTCCAGGAGCTGATCGAGGCCAACGGTGATCCCGTCCTCTGGCACTGCACCAGCGGCAAGGACCGCACCGGCACCGAGGCCATGTTCCTCATGACCATCCTGGGCTGCGATCCCGACGTCATCCGCGCCGAGTATCTGAACACCAACTACTTCATGGAAGCCAAGGCCCAGGAGAAGTACGACACGGCTTACAAGTACACCCACATGAAGTGGATCGCCAACGAGTTCTACAAGTATGAGCTGGTCTCCGAGGAATGGTACAACCTGGAGCAGAACGTCCTGGCCCGCTACGGCGGCGTGGAAGCCTATCTGCACAACGTGGTCGGCCTCAGCGATCAAGACTTCCAGACCCTCAGAGACATCTATCTGGAGCCCGCCGCTGTGCAGACTGCCGCCCTGGCACCCGCTGCGTAAACTTTACCAGAATCAGAAACAGCTGTCTTCGGACAGCTGTTTTTTCTGATTTGTACGAGCCATTAACAGGATTTTAAGGATTTTAATAATTGACAGACAGGCCGGTTTTCCTGTAAAATAAATTATTTCATATTTTAATTTATTTCGGAGAAAGGACTACAAGCATGAAAAAAACCATCAGTTTGCTGCTGGCGCTGATCATGGTCTTCAGTCTGTTCCCCATCGGGGTCCTGGCTGCCGACGGCGACAGCAACGTCAACCCCGTCACAGGCCGTGAGGCCGGCCCCAAAGGCGACGAAGATGTGGCCGTCATGGTCTACGGTCAGAGCATGGCCGATGCGGTGATGAAATCTACCTACAACTTCCAGGATTTCGTTGCTGCACTCAAAAGTGAGCTTCAGGGCATTCTCGCCAATGAGAAGCTGCCTGAGGTGGAGATGTATCTGGTCAACGATCAGAACCAGGAGTACAAGCTGGAGCTGAACGCCGTAAAGGACGCGGCCTTCCTCTCCTCCTTCCAGTTCAGGGCTGACGGCATCCTCAGCTGGCTGGATGACATTTTCAAATGGCTGCAGGACGGCTTCGGCTGGCTGATCTCCGGCATCGACACCGTGGGCGAGTTCTATAAGATCTACGGCGCCAAGAATGTTCCCGAGGGCAACTACACCCTGGAGGTGCGGAAGATCAACGGCGACGGCTACACCCTCTGGGAGCCCGACGAGGGTCAGGTTCGCGTCCACGTGGGCGATGACCATGTGAACTATGTGGGCTACGAGGAAGAACTGGGCAGCTACACCTTCAACATCGACATTGATTTCGGCATTTTTGAAATCGACTGGGATGCCTTCAGTGTGGAATTCACCATGCCCGGCGTGTTCATGCGCAGCGAGGAGCCCGGCTTCGGCTTTAAGAGCGTGGATCTCGGCGGCAACGCCGTCCCCGGCACGGAATTCCTGCTGGTGAACCGCGAGGAGACCGAGAAGATCCTCCGCGCCGCCTTTGCTCTGGGCAAGGACACCTTCACCAACGCCATGAATCTGGTGGGCACCGAGGGCTTCACCTGGGAGGAACTGAGCATCCTCAACAGCGAGATCCTCACCTGGGACGACACCGCCAAGCAGATCACCTTCGACCACAAGGCCGTCATCAAGCTGCTGGGCACCTACTGGTCCCTGCTGGAGGCCTCGGCCATGGATCCGATGATCACCTTCATGAGTGACGAGACGGATCTCCGCCTGCCAGCCATCCTGCAGGCCACTGCCGATGAAAACGGCAACGTCTTCTTCGGCGAGGACAGCAACGTGACCCTCACCTGGTCTCTGGACGTGCTGATGAAGATGGGCAAAGTGGTGCTGGAGGAAGCCGACGACATGGAGCTTCTGGACGGCGTGTTCGAGAACAAGCAGACCGAGGCCATTGTGAACTTCGTCTTCACCCTGGCGAAGGCTGCCGCTCAGAAGGGAACCGAGTTCTGGGACGAGAACGGCGAATGGGTCAAGGGCGTCATCAACGACTGGGTCTACCCGGTGCTGACCAATGACAACATCATGGAGTATGCCAAGGAGATCCTGGTCTGGATGGTGGGCGACAATCTCACCCCCGAGCAGCAGAAGATGCTGGAGCTGCTGCCCACCCACGCGCTGCTGACCAAGAAGATGCCCACCGGCCACTATCTCATGCTGGAGACCGGCGTGCCGGAAGGCTACATCCACAGCCCGCTGTTCTACACCATGAACCTCATCTGGAACACCGATCAGCCGGCGCCGAAGGACTGGTGCTACGTCACCTTCGGCAACCTGGGTCTGGTGCTGCCCTACTACGCAGAGGACTACTACACATGGCTGCGGAACTTCAACTACACCGCCGAGGCGGATAAGCTCCTGAACCTGATCACCGACGGCAAGACCGGCACCATGATCCAGGATATGATCTCCGGCAAGGACGACGTCACCGCCCTCAGCATCGCCTTCACCGCGAACCTGCTGTACAACAATCTCGGCGGCGACAAGGTCTACGGCTCCGAGCTGGAACTGGCAAACGCCCTCACCAAGTACCTGTATGCCTACGGCCGCACCGGTCAGAACCTGCTGATGTTTGCCGACAAGGTCATCTGGGAGGGGAGAGCGGTGGTCACCAGTGAGATCACCCCGGAGTGGAAGTTCTATAACTTCTCCACCAGCCTGCGCACCAACATCGCCCTGAAGGTCAAGGCGATGCTCACCGAGACCGCCAACGCCATCGACACCACCGGCGACAACAAGATCACCGCCGCCGCGAAGGATGTCACCCAGAAGATCGCCGACAGCATCGACACCTCCAACCACATCATCGAGCAGACCACGGCCATCCAGAACAAGGTCAGCGAGGTCGTGAAGGATACTGCGGCGAATGTGGCGAAGACCGCTCTGAAAACCACCCTGAAGGTCACCAAGACCCTCCTCGGCTGGTGGAAGGAAACCAAGTAAACACCAACGATCTGAAAACACCAGGGAATCTTCCCTGGTGTTTTTGGCGCATGGGCTGTTCCGGGCGGCTCTTTCTTGCAAATTCTTCCGTTCTTTGCTATAATAAACAAAATCCCGAAAACTGATCGAAAGAAGGGAACTCCCATGGCGGATAACAACAGACCGAGACGCAGAGAAACCAACGTCACCGACGACGGGCTCGGCGTCCACAGAAGGGATGACGAGGGCCTCGGCACCGGAAAGGTGGGCACTGGCTCCGGCACCCCGCAGAAGCCCAACTCCAACCGGAACGTGAAGCGGGCCGGCGGCATCGGCGGCGGTCTCATCGCGATCCTGCTGGCGCTGCTCTTAGGCGGCAACAGCCTCTTCGGCGGCGGCGGAAGCACCACCACGAACACCAACAGCGGCACCGGCTTTTCACTGCCCCAGGCCCAGAGCCAGCTGATGAATCCCAGCTCCAGCTCCTGGGGAGGGGACAGCAACCTCGCGAAGCTCAACACCTCCGTGGCCCCCGGCGCCAGAGAGAAGTATACCAAGCTCGTGGGCAACGGCCAGGACACCGTCACGCTGATGGTCTATATGTGCGGCACCGATCTGGAGTCCCGCTACGGCATGGCCACCAAGGACCTGACCGAGATGGCCAACGCCAATCTGTCGGACAAGGTGAATCTGATCGTCTTCACCGGCGGCTGCAAGCAGTGGAAGACCTCTGCCATCTCCAGCAGCGTGAACCAGGTGTTCCGCGTCCGGAACGGCGGCATCGAGACGCTGGTGCAGAACGGCGGCAACGCGGCCATGACCGACCCCAACAACCTGCTGTCCTTCATCCAGTTCTGCAAGCAGAATTTCCCTGCCAACCGGAACATGCTGATCTTCTGGGACCACGGCGGCGGCTCCCTGCAGGGCTACGGCTATGACGAGAAGAACG
>CADCQK010000022.1 GCA_902803575.1 Oscillospiraceae bacterium | reverse complement strand
GGCAGCACTTCACCGGCATGCAGATGTCGTCGTCCGTCCATTGGGTTAATTTGCAGGACGGGCAGACGCCGGTTTTGTAATCCCCGCAGGCGGAGCAGTCCACGCCGCAGTAGGCGATTCGATGATCCATGCTGTCCTCCGTCATTCTGCCTTTTTGGCAATCACGATGGGCTGATAAAACCCGGTCTCCTCCGGCATTTTCCACTGCACCGCGCAGCCGCAGCTTTCCAGCAGGGAAGTGAGCTCACTTCTGCGGGTGGCGCGGTATTCGCATTCGAACCTGCTGACCGTCGTGGTCGCCTCATCGTCGATGATGTACTGGATGAAGCGGTAGTTGTCGCCTTGCCAGTCCCAGGTCTGGAACAGCACCCGCTGCCCCTTTTCCGTCTTGTGGACATAGGGGGCGGAGAAGTTCGGCTTCTCCTCCAGCATCAAGTCATAATCCCGAATGCTGGCGACGAAGAGGCCGCCCTTTCGAAGCTGCGCTGTGATGCTCTGCACCGCCTGTTCCAGATCCTCCGGAGTGAGCATGTGGGGCAGGGCGTTGTCCATGCAGATGATGAGGTCGAACGGTTCGGGAAATGCTGCCGACAGCTTCCGGAAATCCGCCTGCCGGAAATCCACGGAGACCCCGCGCGCCGAAGCCCGCTTTTCGGCCTCCTTGAGCTCCCCTTTGCTGATGTCCGACGCGGTCACCGAATAGTCCAGTTTGGCGAGCCCGATGGCCTGGGTGCCGATGCCGCAGGCGCAGTCCAGGATTCTGGAAGTCAGATCGAACCCGTGGGCATCGAAGATCGATTTCAGAAAAGCGGCCTCCTGACGGGTGGCCTGATCCCAATCCTGATAGAATTTGTCATACTGGGCGGCCATCCGGTCATAAAAGGTCTGGGTCACGTTGGCCACGATCGGCTGATCGCTCACGGCGCGCACCTCCAAATCGGTTTCTGCATCTGATTATAGCACAGCAGATTGCCCCCGGCAATAAGAGAAAAACCACCGATTCCTCGGTGGTTTTGGATTTAGTAGCCCATGTCGACCAGCACCCAGTCGCCACCCTCGCTGCGGCCGAGGAACCACTGCCAGTTGGTGTAGTCCGAATCCTGGTTGAAGCCGCCCTCGGCGTCGGGGGAAGTGTGGAAGTCGCTGACGAACTTCGCGCACTGGGTAAAGGGGCGGGTCGGGTCTGCTTCCTCGTGGAGGTTGAGCCAGTCGATGATTTCCTGCGTGTTGGCGTCGTCGCCGTCGTATTTCAGGCTCAGGAGCTCGCCGCATTCCCAGCTGTCAAACTCCTTGACGATGGCGTCCGCCGCACGCTCCAGCTCTTCGGGGGTGTAGAGCTCAGAGTCACCGTATTTCGAGGCGGTGGCCTCCGACTCCGGATCCGCGCTTCCGGCGGCCTCGGTCTGACTCCCTGCGGCGGTGTTCTGACTTCCGCAGGCGGCGAGGGCAAAGAGCATGCTGATTGCCAGCAAGATTCCGATCCATTTTTTCATGTTGTTTCTCCTTTCAATGGATGTGTGTTCTATTCTATAGACGCAGGGCAGGAAAAAACGTTTCCTGGTTGCGGATTATTTCGCGCTATGGTATAATCTGCCTGATCAAACCGCAGAAAGGAGCAGAAAAATGAAGCATCACAAATACTGGGCGATGTGCACCATGTTCTGCTTTCTGATGACCATGTACACCGGCCACAAGCACATCTGAGCCGACCAGGAGGAATTACCATGAAGATTCTGATGATCAACGGAAGCCCCCACAAAAACGGCTGCACCGCCGCCGGTCTGGAGGAGATGGAGGGTGTGTTCCGCGCCGCCGGCATCGAGGTGGAGACCCTGTGTATCGGCACCCAGGCGATCCACGGCTGCATCGGCTGCCAGTCCTGCAAAAAGACCGGTCGCTGCGTGTTTGACGACCTGGTGAATGTGGCCATCGAGAAATCCCACGAGGCGGACGGCTTCGTCTTCGCCTCCCCGGTGCACTACGCCTCCCTGAGCGGCAGCATGACCAGCTTCATGGATCGGTTTTTGTACACCACTGCCGCAGACCTGGCCAACAAGCCTGCCGCCTGCTTCGTCTCTGCAAGACGCGCCGGCACCACCGCAGCATTGGATCAGCTGATGAAGTATCCCAGCTATGCCGAGATGCCGGTGGTCACCAGCCACTACTGGCCCATGATCCACGGCTTCACCGCCGAGGATGTCCGAAAGGACAAGGAGGGCACCCAGATCCTCCGCCAGATGGCCAGAAACATGGTCTGGCTCATGAAGAGCATCGAGGCCGGAAAAGCCGCCGGCGTCCCGCTGCCGGAGCACGAGGAGCGGGTGTTCACCCACTTTATCTCCCACTGAGATCCTATCACAAAAAAGCATCCGATTTGCATCCAATAACGCCGCCTTCCAGCGGCGTTTTTTACTTGGAACGGTTTTCGTGGACGCCATGATCATGCGCCGCAGGGCAAATTGGAGTTTAGCGGGATGTTGATTCTCGCACCAGACTAAGATGGTGTCATTGCGAACCAGTCCGCAGACTGGTGTGGCAATCCGCATCCCCCAACGGCGGAGTAAAAACCGGCAAAAACTTGGGATAGAACGGATTCGCCCGACATTCTGCAAAAAATCAGTCTGCACCGCAAGAGAACGGATTGCCACACCAGTGACATCGGTCACTGGTTCGCAATGACATCCTATTTTCGTGCGCTGCAAAATCCAACAGTTTGATAAACTATCATTTGAACCGCCGATGTTCCCATCTGCATATTTTTGAAAAAAACGGGGAAAACCTATTGACAAACGCAAAAAGATTGTGTAAAATATAATTGTAAGCAATTAAATGGACAAACTACTACATTTCAGGAGGTCTATCAAATGAGCATCTATGATTATTCCATCAAGAATCCCGCCGGTGAGGATGTCGCGCTGTCCAGCTTCCAGGGCAAGGTGCTGCTGGTCGTGAACACCGCCACGGGCTGCGGCTTCACCCCTCAGTACAAGGAGCTGGAGGAGATGTATGAGGCCTACCACGATCAGGGCTTCGAGATCCTGGACATCCCCTGCAACCAGTTCATGAACCAGACCCCCGGCACCGACGAGGAGATCCATGAGTTCTGCACGCTGAAGTACAACACCCAGTTCCCCCAGATGAAGAAGTCCGACGTCAACGGCGAGAACGAGCTGCCGCTGTACACCTATCTGAAGAGCCAGAAGGGCTTCGAGGGCTTCGGCAAGGGCGCCAAGGCTGCGGCCTTCGGTGTGATGATGAAGAAGTTCGACAAGGACTATAAGAACAACCCCGCCATCAAGTGGAATTTCACCAAGTTCCTGGTGGACAGAGCCGGAAACGTGGTGCAGCGTTTCGAGCCCACCCACAGTATGGACGATGTCGACGCAGCCGTCAAGGCGCTGCTGTAAATCCCCCGATCACACCCTTCGGGCGGCCCCCTGTCCGAAGGGTGAAACATGAAATCTGCGAACAGGAGGAGACCTTATGTCTGAACGTTATGATATTGCCATCATCGGCACGGGCCCTGCGGGACTCTCTGCCGCGGTGACGGCAAAGATCCGCAACAAAACCGTCCTGCTGCTGGGCAGTAAGGACTTGAGCCCCAAGGTGGTCAAGGCCCACGCCATCCAGAACTATCTGGGTCTGCCGAACATCCCCGGTGCAGAGCTGGGCGCCGCCTTCCAGAGGAGTCTGGACAGCGTCGGCGTGGAGGTGACCGAGGACAAGATCACCGCCGCCTACAACATGGGCGACTATTACGCCCTCCAGGGCGCGAACATGTTCTATGAGGCCTCCACTCTGATCCTGGCCTCCGGCATGATCCCCGGCAAGCTGCTGCCCGGAGAGGAAGCGCTCCTGGGCCGCGGCGTCAGCTACTGCGCCACCTGCGACGCGGCGCTCTACCGCGGCAAGGACGTGGCCGTCATCGGCTACAGCAGCAAGGAGGAGCACGAGGCCGCGTTCCTCAGCGAGATCGCCGCCAGCGTGGCCTATTTCCCCATGTACAAGGAGATCGAAAACCTGCCGGAGTCCGTCAAGGTCATCTCCGACCGGCCCAAGGAGATCACCGAGGCTGACGGCAAGCGCCAGGTGGTGACAGGGGAGGGGCAGTACGCTTACGACGGCGTGTTCATCCTCCGCGACAGCATCTCCCCCGGCCAGCTGGTCCCAGGTCTGGAGATCGACGGCAACCACGTGAAGGTGGACCGCACCATGGCCACCAGCCTCCCCGGCTGCTTCGCCTGCGGCGATGTGGTGGGGCTGCCCTATCAGTATATCAAGTCCGCCGGCGAGGGCAACGTTGCCGCCCTCAGCGCCGTGCAGTATCTGGATATGAAGAAGCACAGCGCTTGACAATTCGGCCAAAACACGGTAAAACAGAGCGTGGAGTTCGAAAGGATTTCACGCTCTCCATTCAACCGGAATATTCCATTTTGGATCTTCCGCCTGTGAGGAGGAACCCCTATGTCTGAACAATTCAACCCTCTGGCTTTGGAAAACCAGCTCTGCTTTCCGCTATACGCCTGCGCGCGGAAGGTGGTGGGCATGTACACACCGTTTTTCAAGCCTCTAGGGATCACCTATACCCAGTACATCGTCTTCATGGTGCTCTGGGAGCAGGACGGTGTCAGCGTCCATGAATTGGGCGAAAAGCTCTATCTGGACAGCGGCACCCTCACGCCCCTTTTGAAGAAGATGGAGTCCGCCGGCTATGTGCGCAGAGAGCGCAGCAAGGACGACGAGCGCGTGACCATCATCTATCTCACCGAGGCCGGCCGCGCCATGCGGGAAAAATGCGAATCCATCCCCATGCAGCTGGGCAAATGCATGCCCATGGAGCTGGAGGAGGCCATTCAGCTGCGCGCGCTGCTGAGAAAGCTCCTGGCGGCTGACGCGTGCAGCATCAACCCGGAGGAAGAGAAATGAACAGAGAAAAAACCATCGTCCGCACCAGTATCATCGGCATTCTGGCCAATGTGTTCCTCGCGGCCTTCAAGGCTGTGATCGGCACCATCACCGGCTCCATCGCCGTGACGCTGGACGCGGTGAACAACCTGAGCGACGCCCTTTCCAGCGTCATCACCATCCTCGGCACCAAGCTGGCGGGGAAGAAGCCCGACAAGAAGCACCCCTACGGCTACGGCCGGATCGAATATCTCACCGCCGCCATCATCAGCGTCATCGTCCTCTACGCCGGCGTCACCTCTCTGGTGGAGTCGGTGAAGAAGATCATCCACCCCGAGGCACCCAACTACACCACGATCGCCCTGGTGATCATCGCCGTGGCCGTGGTGGTGAAGCTGGTGCTGGGCCGTTACGTCAAGGGCGTGGGCGAGAAGGTGAAGTCCGATTCCCTCATCGCCTCCGGCGAGGACGCCAGACTGGACAGCGTCATTTCCGCCTCCACGCTGGTGGCGGCAGGCATCTATCTGCTCTTCCACATCTCTCTGGAGGCCTGGCTGGGCGTGATCATCTCCATCGTCATCATCAAGTCCGGCTGCGAGATGCTCATGAGCACCCTGTCCCAGATCCTGGGTGAGCGGGCGGACAGCGACCTCTCCATCGGCATCAAAAAGACCCTCTGCAAGCACCCGGAGGTCCACGGCGCCTACGATCTGGTGCTCAACAGCTACGGCCCGGACACCACCATCGGCTCGGTGCACATCGAGGTGGACGACACCATGACCGCCGCGGAGCTGGATGTGCTGGAGCGGGATCTGATGCAGGAGGTCATCGAGGAGCACGGCGTGGTGCTCACCGGCATCAGCGTCTATTCCCGCAACACCACCGACGACGCGGTGATCCAGCTCAGAGAGCAGATCCGCCGCACCGTCATGTCCCACGACCATGTGCTGCAGATGCACGC
>CADCQK010000021.1 GCA_902803575.1 Oscillospiraceae bacterium | reverse complement strand
TTCCAGACCTCCCCGAACAGCACGTCGTCGTTCAGGTGCGCGAACATGGGCGCAAATTCGCCCAGCTGCTGCCTTCCGGCGGTCTGTGTGATTTTCTCTTTCATTTTTATACCCCCTATTTCTTGATAAACTTCAAATCCTGCGCCGGTAGGCCGGCGTCGTCGGAGACGAACCGCTCCACCTTCATGTGCAGGTCGTATTGTTCCCGAAGTGCTGCGATCTTCGCCATCATGGGTGAGGCGTGGTGGGCGTCGATGGCCGCCTGATCCCGCCACTGGTCGATGAGCAGGACGGTCTCCGGATCGTTCATCGGGAAAAAGTATTCATAGCGCAGGTTGCCGGCTTCAGCGCGGATGGAATCCACAACGCCGCTGCGGACCATTTCTTCCGCAAAAGCCCGGGCGGAGCCGTTCTCGCCGGTATAGTAGATGTTGATGGTGATCATTCGAGTCCTCCCAGCATGGTGCGGATGAAGGAAAAGGCCATCTCATAAGTGCTCATATAGGCGTAGGAGATCCCGGCCTGCTCCATGGCTTCCTTCTGCTTGTCGGTGACGAAGGTATAGGGATAGAGGCCATAGACGAAGGGCAGGAAGGCGTACAGGAAGGTCTGGCGGCCTTCTTCCCCCAGCCCGGGACAGAACTTCATGAGGCACCGATCCAGAGCGTCCTTGGATTTTCCGTAGGCCACCTTGAATTCCACCAGCCGCTCCATTCTGGAGTTGGCCTCCATATCGTAGAGGTTCATGCTCAGAAGCTTCAGCATCAGCGGCCGCCGCTCCAGCGCGTGGGCCAGCTCCGAAGAAAGGGCGTCCAAAGTGAGTGCCGCTTCCCGCTCACAGAGCCCGTTCAGATCCTCTGCAAACCGGTCGTATTCCTGCCCGAAGAGGGCGAGGAAGAGCTCTTCCTTCGTCTCGAAGTAATTATCAATGGAGGTGCGCGTGAAAGATGTCTGCTGGCCGATCTCTTTGAGCGTGATCTCCTTAAAGCTCATGGTCTCATAGAGTTTTCGGCAGGCGGCGATGATCTCATCCTTCCGCGCCCTGGTCAGTTCTGCAGAGCCTTTTGGCATCGTTTTCTTCCTCTCTTGTTGTGTGCAGTCAGTTCATCTTCATGCAGGGGCCCAGGATGTCGCCGGTCTCCAGATACTCGTAGGTCGGGAACTGGAACAGCGCGGGCTTGAATTTCCGATAATCCACCTTCCCCTTCTCGGTGAGGATCTCCTCATCCACATAGGTGCCGGTGATCTTGCAGATGAAGTTGTCGAAGCCCGCCAGATCGTAGATGTCCTCCACCTCGCACTCGATGGAGACCTTGGCGGCGTCGATCATGGGCGCGCCCTTCTCACCGATGGTGTAGGCAAAAGCTTCAGACTTGTCCTCTTTATTGCCGCTGATGCAGCCCATGCGGTCGGCTTCCTTCAGCCAGGAGGCGTCCACAATGTTCACCGAGACCACCTTGTTCTCCCGGATACCCTGGTTGGTGTAGTGGGCCTTGACCATGGACAGCATCAGATGGCTGAGGGCCATGACGCCCGCGTGAGCCACCAAAGTCCAATTCGGCTTTCCATTCACCATGGCTCCCACCACGGTCACCGGGGCCGGGTACAGAGCCAGCTGTGCACCTGTATTCTTCTTCATTGCAACGCTTCCTTTCAAAACCATGTTGACACGATGTCAGAACATAGTATAGCATCATTCTGACACGGTGTCAATACGTTATTGTGAATTTTCTATCCATTGACCGGGGCTTGCGGGAAATGCTATACTGGGAACAGATGATTTGACAGGAGGAGCGATCATGGCGAAAATTTATGAGATCTACGGCACCGACGCCCACAGCATGACCCTTTCCCTGCTCCGGGCAGCCCACGTTTCGAAGCAGATCCCCGAGGGCGCCTCCATCGCCTTGAAGCCCAATCTGGTGCTCTCCGGAACCCCGGAGACCGGCGCAACCACCCACCCCGGAGTGCTCTCCGGCTGCATCGAGTATTTGCAGGAAGCCGGTTTCACCGACATCAGCGTGATCGAGAGCTCCTGGATCGGTGACCGGACCGAGAAGGCCATGAAGGTCTGCGGCTATGACAAGGTCTGCGCGCAGTACGGCGTTCCCTTTTACGATCTGAAAAAGGACAGGACCCGCACCGTAGCGACACCCATGCGGAATATGGAGATCACCTGCCGGGCGCTGGACGCGGACTTCTTGATCGATCTTCCGGTCCTGAAGGGTCACTGTCAGACGGCCATGACCTGCGCGCTGAAGAATCTCAAGGGCTGTCTCCCGGATGCGGAAAAGCGACGGTTCCACGCAGACGGCCTGATGGAGCCCATCGCGGCGCTGGGAGCAGTTCTGAAGCCGTCGCTGGTCATCGTGGACAGCATCTGCGGCGATCTGAATTTTGAAGAGGGCGGCAATCCGATCCAGACCAATCGGATGCTCCTGGGCACCGACCCGGTGCAGATCGACGCCTACGGCTGCAGGCTGATGGGGCTGCAAATCGATGACGTCCCCTATATCCGAATCGCGGAACGCTGGGGCGCCGGGAGCACTGAGATCGGTGCGGATGACATCATCACCCTGAACGCACCAACGGATGGTATGGGCTATCCCCCGGCCTCCGGTCTGGTGAAGAAGCTCACCAAATCTGTCCGCGCAGACCGTGCCTGCTCCGCCTGCTACGCTGCACTGGTGCGGGCGCTCTATCTGGCGCAGAAAGAGGGGATCTCTGTTCCGAATGAGATCTTTATCGGTCAGGGGTGGCGCGGGAAGACCATGAGCGGTCTCGGCATCGGGAAGTGCTGCACGGGCGCATCAGACTGCGTGAAGGGCTGTCCCCCGTCCCCCGATGCGATTCTGGATCGGTTTTGATCCAACGGCTGAAAAGAAGGGATCACTGTGCATGACATCTGGAACCCCTGGCACGGGTGCAAAAAAATCAGCGAGGGCTGCGAGAATTGTTATATGTACTTCCTCGACAGCCTGCGGGGGAAGCACGGCGGCGACATCTACCGCACCAAGGCCGGTTTCCGCTATCCCCTTTCCAAAGACCGCAACGGCCGATACAAGGTCAAAAGCGGCGAGATGATCCGGGTCTGCATGACCTCGGACTTCTTCCTGGAGGAGGCGGATCCCTGGCGGGACGAGGCATGGGACATCATCTCCCAGCGGCCGGATGTGAAGTTCTTTCTTTTGACCAAGCGGCCCCAGCGGGTGGAAAAATGCCTGCCGAAAGACTGGGCTGACGGCTGGGAGAACGTGTTTTTCAATGTCACCACCGAAAACCAGCGGCGGGCGGACGAGCGGATCCCGATCCTGCTCGATCTCCCCTTCAAGCACAAAGGGATCATGTGTGCGCCCTTCATCGGTCCGGTGACCATTGAAAAGTATCTGAAATCCGGCCAGATCGAGCAGGTGCTCTGCGACGGGGAGAATTACAACGGCACACGGCCCTGCCACTATGAATGGGTCAGGGATCTCAGAGATGAGTGTGCCGCCCACGACGTGACATTTGTCTTTTGCGGCACCGGGAGACGGTTCGTGAAGGACGGCAAAACCTATGTCATTGAGGGGAACGGCCTCCAGTCCCAGCAGGCCTATCGCTCGGGGCTCAGTTATCAGGGAAAGCCCATGAAATTCCGTCTCACGGACAACTGGGGCCACCCCATCCCAGAGGAGCTTCTCTATAAGCCCTATTTCGGGCCGCGGTGCCAGACCTGCGGGATGCAGTATTCCTGCAACGGCTGCAGCAAATGCGGCAAATGCGAAAAAGATCCTGTTTAAAAATGATCCAATCCTGCTGGAACAATTTTTCAGCATAAAAAAACGATTGGTGCAGAAAATAGCATCACTGCACGGCGAAAGGACGTCGGCAGCGGTCGGATTTGCTGTTTTCGCATCTCCCCTGCGCCGGGTCTGCAGTCGGCGCAGGAATCTGAGCAAAGGAGATGCACTGAAATGGCGAAGAGCTCTAACAACCTCGTGAACCCCAATGCCCGCGAGGCCATGAACCGCTTCAAGATGGAGGCTGCCAACGAGATTGGCGTCAACCTGAAGCAGGGCTACAATGGCGATCTGACCAGCAAGCAGGCCGGCTCCGTCGGCGGCCAGATGGTCAAGAAGATGATCCAGTCCTACGAGAACGGTCTGCAGTAATTCATCTGAAAGCAAAACGACACGCCTCCTGATGGGGGCGTGTCAATTTCTGTTTGGTTTCCTTATTCCGGGGCTCTGGATGCATGATCCCGATAGAGGAAGGTGACGACCTGGGCTCTGGTGCAGACACCATCGGGATCGAACTGGGTACTGTTCTTACCGGTGGTAACACCCTGCTGGATGGCCCAAAGAACGGCGTTGTAGCAGTAGGAGCCGCTCGTCACATCCTCGAAGGGATTCTCCGTCACGGTGGATTCAGGGCTGCCGTTGCTGCGCCAGAGGAAGGTCACCGCCTGGCCCCGGGTGCAGTCCCTGTCCGGGGAGAAGTGGGTGTGGCTGGTGCCGGTGGTGATCCCCTGCTCCACCGCCCAGAGGACGGCGGGGGCGTAATACTTCCCATCCGGTACATCCAGGAAGGGGTTTTCCTCATCTGCAGGAGCGGGGCTGCCGTTGGCGCGCCAGAGGAAGGTGACCATCTGGGCCCGGGTGCAGGTCGCGTTAGGAGAAAACTTTGTCTTGCTGGTGCCGGTGGTGATGCCCTTCTGCACCGCCCAGATCACGGAGTTTGCGAAATAGTTGTTTTCGAACACATCGTGGAAGCCGGCAACGGTGGCAGGCTGCGGCGTGGGCGTGGGCGTCGGTACGGGCGCAGAAGTTGCGATCGGCGTCACCGCCGTGCCGGCATACTTCTGATAGGCTGCGGCGGCATACTCCCTACGGCGGGAGATGTCCGCGTTGGTGACCTCATAGGTCTGGCGGAACTGGTCGCAGGCCTCCGTCACGTCGGCGGCGGATTTGAGATAGCTTTTCAGAGCGGAATAGGACTCCAGCTCCTTCATGATGTACTCCAGCTGCAGGCCGAGGTCGCCGATGCTGACGCCTCTGGATTTGGCCAGATCGTAGAGACCGCCCTTCCGATCCGGGCTGGTCCACTGGACCAAACCGTAGCCGTACTGTCCGAAGGACATGCTGAGAAAGCCATCTCTGGAGATCTCGCCGCTGTCCACGGCGGCGGTGAATTCCTCGTCTGTCATGCCAAGGATGTTGTTGGCGTGCTGCTGGGCGTTGATCGGGCTGCAGCCGGATTCGGCCTGAATGTTCCCGATGACGCCGGCAGTGCCCGCATCGCTGAAGCCCTGTGCCTTGAAATAGTTCCAGATCACTGCCTCGTTGGAGGCGTAGGCCTTCGCCGGAAACAGCGGAAGCACCAGAATCAGAACCAGCAGCAGGGCCAGGATCCTTCTTTTCATGTAAACATTCTCACTTTCGTTAAGGTGGGGAGCGCAGCGGTTCAGCCGCTGCCGCGTTCCTGTATGTAAAAACACAAGCAGCAGTCCTGGGTTTTCCGGGGTCTGCTGCTCATGGAAATCACACGTTAAATCTGCTGCCCCATCAGATGATCGCCGATGCGGAACACGTCGCCGGCGCCGATGGTGAGAATGATGTCGCCGGGCCGGGCAGTCTTGGCGAGGGATTCCTCGATCTCCGCAAAGGTCTTGTAATAATGGGCGTTGGGCAGCCGCTCCGCCAGATCTCTGGAGGAGATGCCGATGGTGTTCTGCTCGCGGGCTGCGTAGATCTCCGCGAGATAGGTGATGGTGGGTCTGGCAAGCTGCTCAAGAAAATCATTGAACAGCGCGTGGGTGCGGCTGTAGGTGTGAGGCTGGAACACCACGATGGTGCGGGTGTAATTCAGCGCCTCCACCGCGTCCAGAACGGCGCGCAGCTCGCTGGGATGGTGGGCATAGTCGTCATAGAGGTCGGCGCCGTTGAATTTGCCCTTAAACTCGAACCGGCGGCCCGCTCCCTGGAAGCCGGAGAGGCCGTATTTCACCGCAGCGGGGCTGACACCCAGCTGGATGGTGGCGGCTGCTGCGGCCAGGGCGTTGCGGATGTTGTGCTCACCGGGGATGTGGATCACGGCTCTGGTGATGCACTCGCCCTTATAGATAATGTCAAATTCCGACTTGGCGCCTCTGCGCACGATGTTCGCAGGATGCACGTCTGCCTTCTCGCTCAGGCCGAAGGTCAGCATCTCTCTGCCCAGAGGCCGCAGCGCATCCATGGTGTTCTCGTCATCGACGTTGGCGATGATGATCCCGTCCTCCGGCACACGGTCGGCAAAGGCGCGGAAGGAGGTCTTGATCTCCTCCAGATCCTTGAAGAAATCCAGATGGTCCGCCTCGATGTTCAGCACCACGGCGATGGTGGGGCTCAGAGACAGGAAGGAATTGTAATACTCACAGGATTCGAAGATGATGGTGTCGCCGTTGCCCACCCGGTGTCCCGCGTGGAGCAGCGGCAGCGTGCCGCCGATCATGACGGTGGGATCCTTCTCCGCCGCCATCATGATGTGGGTGCACATGCTGGTGGTGGTGGTTTTCCCGTGGGTGCCGGCGATGCAGATGGCGTTGGGATAATGCCGCATGATGGCGCCCCAGGCCTGAGTCCGCTCGAAAACCGGGATGTTTTTTTCATGGGCGGTGACGATCTCCGGGTTGTCGTCATGGACCGCAGCGGTGCGCACCACGAAGTCCAGATCATCGGTGATATTCTCCGCTTTATGGCCGATGGAGATGGCGATGCCCTTCTCCCGCAGCATTCGAGTGTTGTCGCTCTCGTGCATATCGGAGCCCACGATGGTGACGCCCACGTCGTGGAGCACCTCGGCCAGCGGGGACATGGAGACGCCGCCGATGCCGATCAACAGGCCCTTCTTCCCGGCCGCCAGATACTGTTCAAATTCTGCCATATTCTAAAACCCCTCTGAAAAGAAAAGCAAATAGGTGTTGAGATTCCGGCACTTTTGCCGTATAATGATAATTGAAATCATGGGTAAGCTCAAAAAAACCTGTGATATTATAATACAGCGCGGCCAAAAAAACAATACTTATCGATATATGTTCAAAATATTGTAATATTTTTCCATTACCAAGAGGAGGTGCGACCATGGCGGATTCCTGGGAACAACTGAAGGCCGACTGCGCCGGCTGCCGCAGATGTGCGCTCCATGAGCATCGACACAATCTGGTGTTCGGAGACGGCAGCGAGCATGCCCGGGTGCTGTTCGTGGGCGAAGGGCCCGGCGAGCAGGAGGATCTCCAGGGGCGCCCCTTCGTGGGACCTGCGGGAAAGCTGCTGGATGACATGCTGGAGATGATCGACCTGGATCGCTCCAGGGTCTACATCGCCAACATCGTCAAGTGCCGCCCACCGCGGAACCGGGATCCCCTGTTCACCGAGCAGGACTGCTGTGCCGAGTGGCTGCAACGGCAGATCGCCTTATTGAATCCGGAGATCATCGTCTGTCTCGGCAGAATCGCCGCCGCGGCGCTGATCCGGGAGAATTTCCGCATCACCAGGGAGCACGGCCAGTGGTACAACGTGGAGGGGCGGGCCGTCACCGCCATCTACCACCCCTCTGCCCTGCTCAGAGACGTGTCCAAGCGGCCGGAGACCTTTGAGGATCTGCGCGGCATCCGACAGCAGATCCGCGCCATCTGTCCGGAGGTGTATCAATGAGCATTCTGATCGAACGGGCGGAAAACGCCGACCAGCCGGAGCTGCATCAGCTCTGGGAAAGCGTCTTCGGTGACGCGCCCGAAACGGTGCAGACCTTCTTTGACCGGTTCCCGCCGGAGGCGGCGGGCTGGGTGCTGCGGGAGGATGGCAAGATCCGGGCCATGGCCTGGCTGCTCCCGGGCAGCTGGCTCATCACTGAGGACAGTATGCAGGCAGCAGGCTATGTCTACGCCGTGGCCACCGCACCCGAGGCCCGCGGCAGGGGCTATGCCGGTCAGCTTATGAAAGCCATCATGGACTTTGCCGACCAGCGCAGTCTGCTGCTTTACACCCGCCCGGCAGAGGAAAGCCTCGTCCCCTGGTATGCAGATCGCATGGAGGCAGGCAGCGTCGGATATATGGAAGAGATCCCTTTCACGAAATCCGGAATCTCCGATCTGCAGGTTCTTCCCGTGGAGGCGCTGGAGTATCAGGCGCTGCGGGAGGCCCGGATCGGCTCAGCGCCGCACCTGCTGCTTTCAGAGGCGCTGCTCCGGGTGCAGAAGCAGTATCTCATGGACGCGGGCGGAGATCTGTTCCAGGTCGGAAGCGGCTGCTGCGCCTGTGAAATGCGGGATGGAAAGCTCTATGTGCTGGAGCTTTTCGCTGACGATGCGGCTGCTGCCATGGAGGCGCTGATGCAGCATTTTCAGGTGGAAAAAGCCACCCTCCGCAAAGCCTCAGATGCCGCCGGAACTCTGGTGGTCTGCTGGCGCGGAGCGGCTCCAGACACAACGAATTTCGGACTTTTTCTGGAATAAGCCAAAAAGTTGACGTAATTTAATAGTTCTGAAATAATTCTTCTCTTTTTTCCGTAATATTTCTCTGGTAATTTTAATCCTACAAGAAGCAATGCGATTCTTTTTCATTTTGTCCTCATTAACAGCGAAAACGCACAGAGTTTGGATTTCTCTGTGCGTTTTTGTTTTTTGGGAAGCGCTGAACCGATCTCAGCATTTCCTTGTATTAAATATCTCTCACGCTTTTCCAATAATCCAGAGAACGGAAGCCGCGGTCCAGCTGTTCGGTGAGATAGCGCTCAGTCAAAGCGCCCAGTTCCGCAAGGGCATCTTTTCCCAAGGTAAAGGAGAACAGCCGCTTCGGCTCGCTCCAGACGATGTGGCGCATGGCGGCCAGGGTGTCCGGTTTCAAAGGCAGGGCGCCGGGCTGCCGACATTTGCCGCAGAAGAGCCGCCCTTCTCTCAAAAACAGCCAGGGGCTCTCCACCTCTGATTCCCCGCAGACGGCGCAGCCCGCCACCTCCGGCTCATAGCCGATCAGACACATGAGCCGAAGCTCGAAACAGGCTTTGATCTGCACCGGATCGCAGAGCCGGTTGCTGAGAGCATAGAGACTGTTCAGCGCCAGCTGCAGCACCAGCGGATCCGGCATGCCCTCTTCGGAGACCGCCTCCAGCACCTCTGCAAAATAGGTGCCCAGCGCCAGGGACGCAATGTCCTCCCGCAGACCGGGAAAGCCCTCCAGGATCACGCCCTCGCTGACGGTGCGGCGGCCCTTGTTTTCAAAGACCGTCAGCTCCGAGAAAGTCAGCATCTGGGTGGCCGCGGCGCTTTTGCTGCTTTTTCGCAGGGCGCCCCGGGCCTTCATGGTGCATTTGCCCTCTTTGTCCGTCAAAACGGTCAGGATCCTGTCCGATTCCTTGTAGCGCACCTCGCGCAGGATCAGACCTCGAATGGTTTCATACATGGATGTACCCCTTTGGAGTGTGGAGTGTGGAGTTAGGAGTTTGGAGTTGAAAACTTCTGTCGCCTGAGTCCACATTCAAAACGGTTTTACGCGCCTTTGGCCAGGTTCTCTTCTTCCGCGTTCTTCGCTGCGCAGAAAAACAGATACGCCACGGGGTCGCCGGTCTCAAGAAAAAGCTGCCAATATGCTTCGCTGTCCATGAAATTCACCTCATGGACAGCTTTTGCGTTTCGCTTGGTTTTATGGCTGGAAATTATTGCTCCGTGAAGCCGAAGTTTCGCAGAAGAGCGTTGGAGTCCCGCCAGTTCTCCTTGACCTTCACCCAGGTCTGCAGGAACACCTTCGTGCCCATGAAGGCCTCGATGTCCTCGCGGGCCATGGTACCGATTTTTTTCAGCATGGCACCGTGCTTGCCGATGATGATGCCCTTGTGGCTGTCCTTCTCACAATAGATGGTCACGTCCATCTCGATGACCTCGTCCTCACGCTCCTCGAAGCGGGTGACCGCCACCGCGGTGCCGTGGGGGATCTCCTTATCCAGACACAGCAGCAGCTTTTCCCGCACCAGCTCGGCGCAGATCTGCTTTTCCGGCATATCGGAGATCATGTCGTCCGGAAACAGCTGCGGGCCCGGCTCGGCAAACTTCTCCAGCTCGTCCAGAAGCTCCTCCAGCCCCTCACCGTTTTTCGCGGAAATGGGGATGATGGCGTCAAACTCATGGACTGCGCTGTAGGCCGCGATGACAGAAAGCAGGTCCTGCTTTTCCACGGTGTCGATCTTGTTGATGCACAAAACCGCCGGGGCGCCGGACTGCTGGATCCGCTCGATCAGCACCTGCTCCTGGGGACCGAGGCTGGCGATGGGCTCCACCACCAGCACCACGCCGTCTACGTCGGCGACGCTCTCGCGGACCACTTTAACCATGTAGTCGCCCAGTTTCGTTCTCGGCTTGTGGAAGCCGGGGGTGTCCATCAGGACAAACTGGGTCTCGCCGCGATTCAGAACGGCGCTGATACGGTTTCGGGTGGTCTGGGGCTTATTGGAAACAATGGCGATCTTCTCCCCTACCAGGGCGTTGGTCAGGGTGCTCTTGCCCACGTTGGGACGACCGCAAATGGTGATCATAGCTGTCTTTGTAATCATTTTTTCTTCTCCAGTAGTTTCATGATTTCTTTTTCTCTTTCACGCATCTGCCGCTTCAGGGCGCCCTCGTCCTCGTGGTCATAGCCAAGCAGATGTAACGTGGAGTGTACCGCCAGATACATGATCTCATGGGCGTAGCCGTGTCCGTATTCCTCTCCCTGCGCGGCGCAGCGCTCCATGGAGATCACCATGTCGCCCAAAAGGAGGCAGTCCCGCTCGTAGTCGTATTCGCAGACATCGGGATCGAATTCTCCCGGCGTCAACTCGTTCATGGGAAAGCTCAGCACATCCGTGGGACGGTCCACGCTCCGGTGCTCAAGGTTGATCTCGTGGATGGTCTCGTCGTCGGTGAGCAGGATCTCCACCGCACAGGGGTCTTCGATTCCCTCAGCAGAGAGGGCCGCGTCGATGGCTTTTCGTACCAGCCTCACGGTCTGGGGATATCCGAGGCCCGTGCGGCTTCGGGTAAAGGTCAGATAGTTCATGGTTTTTTCCTCGTCACCGGTTTCTTTTCCGGCTTTTTCTCAGCTTTTCTGGCGTCCTTGTCGTAGGCCTCGATGATCTTCTGCACCAGCGCGTGGCGCACCACGTCCTGGGGACTGAGCCGGCAGATGGCGATGTCCTCAATGCCGTCCAGGATCCGCATGGCCTCTTTTAATCCGGAGGTCTTGTCCGGCGGCAGGTCGATCTGGGTCACGTCGCCGGTGATGACCACGTGGGAGCCGAAGCCGATTCTGGTCAGGAACATTTTCATCTGCTCTCTGGAGGTGTTCTGCGCCTCATCGAGGATGATGAAGCTGTCGTCCAGCGTTCTGCCGCGCATGTAGGCAAGGGGCGCTACCTCGATGTTCCCCCGCTCCAGATACTTGCCGTAGGTCTCGGCACCAAGCATCTCAAACAGGGCGTCGTAGAGCGGCCGCAGATAGGGATCCACCTTGCTCTGCAGGTCACCCGGCAGGAAGCCCAGCCGCTCGCCGGCTTCCACCGCGGGGCGGGTCAGGATGATCCGGTTCACCTTTTCGGCGCGGAAGGCAGCCACAGCCTCCGCCACAGCAAGATAGGTCTTGCCGGTGCCGGCGGGGCCGATGCCCAGGGTGATGGTGTTCTGCTCAATGGCGTCCAGATAGGCCCGCTGACCGATGGTCTTGGCCTTGATGGGCTTGCCCTTGGCGGTGATGCAGACCACATCCCCGGCCAGCTCCTCGATCTTCCGCTCTCTGCCCTCGCGCACCAGCTGGAAGAGATAGCGGACGTTCTGCTCCGTGATCTCCTCGCCCTTCGCTGCGAGACCCAGCAGGCCGCCCAGAGCCTTCACGGCGGACATGACGTTCTCCGGTTCCCCGGTGACGTGGAGCTTCGCGTCCCGGTCAGTGACGTGGACGCCGTATTCCGTTTCGATCATCCGCAGATTCTGGTCAAAGGAGCCAAATACGCTGATGACGTCTTCGATTCTGTCAACTTCGATGGTCTGTTCGATCATTTGTGGAAAGTTCCTCCTGTATCTCAGGTATGTTGCCCGGCACTTCGACGCCGATCTCCTGCTCGCACTCGGCGCGGAGAGTCACGGTGAGAAGGCCGTTTTGTTCGCTTTGGGTCAGATGCGATTCCACGACCTCACCCTCCGGCCCGATGCTGCGCTGCAGCGTCTCCCGGAGCGTCTGTTCCAGCAGCTCGGCCTGCGGCTTTCCGCAGGAAAAT